>JBIKSC010000289.1:0-3391 GCA_044348775.1 Flavobacteriales bacterium
AACCTTGTCGAAGATTTACGGAATTGTACCCTTTGATTCTGTCAAGATTTACGATGTGTTTGAAATTCCAACTTGCCAGCACATCCACCTTATAGATGCTTGCTAATGCTATGTGTCGACAATCCTCTATACTCGTTTTACCGACCACTCCAGCCAAAATGTAACCATCTGCCAGATTTGAAGCTTCCTCGGTGAACTCGATTCGCTCGAATTTCTCCGGTGAATAATTATCCAACAACTCCCTAACATGTTTTGGAGCATTCATCAATTCTAGCTCCAGCAAATCAGAAACAACAAAAATCAATTGATCCGATTCCCACCTATGAAACAATCGCACGGTCACCTCTTTGAACTCTTCATCAAAGAAACCACCTACCACCGAAGTATCTATGTAAACACGTTGTTTCATTTAGTTCAAAAGTAACAAAAGAAAAAGTATGATACGCATTACAAACAGAGGCCTATTTGCATTAAGCAATCCGATTGTCTATAAAGCGTATCCGCTCTTAAATTATTAAACCGCAAAGACGCCGAGAATGCAAAGATTCTCTCTCTGCCCTCTCGGCACCTCCGCGGTCAAATAAAATTGCGGTTAAGTATCTACTGCAAAACAATCGTCCTCGTATCCACCGGCACGCCCTGCGCATTGTAAATCACCACCTGGTAATTACCCGCGCCGCCCCATGTGCCCAACGGCAACACTTCTTGCTGCTGGCTGATGTTGGCCGCATGTATCTCCTGACCAATGCTGTTGAAAATCTTCAACGTGCAACCGGCCAGGGTCGCATAATCACCGTAGTCGATGGTGAGCTGGTCGTTCGATGGATTGGGGTACATGAGAATAGTGTTTGAATACGTCACCGGATTAAACCCAGTTGGACCCAAGTTGATGATGAGGGTGTCGGTGACGGTGATATACTCGTAGCAGAGGTTGGCGTCGCAAAATCCAAGAATTTCAGTATCACTTAACGCCCTTTCCCATAAGCCGACATCATCAATTTCACCTTTAAATAGCTCTGCTAAGCTTGGCGAAAAATCGGTATTATAACGACCTCCAAAAGCCAATAAATCTTGGTTGTCAATATTCTGAATGTTCGCAGTAGGAACTGCAACTATCAACTCGCAATTCAGATAAAGACGAACCTCCTGACCAGACCTAACCATTACTACATGATTCCAACTATTCAGAAAAGAACCCTCATTGATATAGTAATTGTAATTTGTAGGTGAATTCTCCTGACAAATTTCCATAACCGGAGCATTATCCCATGACAACTCATAAAAATTACCCCATCCGAATGCTCCCCGTTTGGCAACAAGCACTCCACTATTCGATTCAGATGTATCATGAACCCAGCAAGAAATAGTGAAATCCGATATTCCAAAATCTCCAACTGCTGAACCAATTTCAATCAAATCATCTATACCATCAAACCCATACGCCGCATTCGCATTCCCAAAACGATCCTCAGTCAAAGTTGCACCTATGACCGTTCCGTTGTTACCATTCCCACTTTCATCGTTCGCGTTGCCATTAAAAGGCCACCAACCCACGAGGCCATTGGTGGGCACATAGGCTGGTGGTGTTTGTGCCTTGAGTGCGGTTTGTGAAGTTGCAATGCTCGTAAACAGGCAAATGCAAAAAATTTTTACATGGTTAATGGTCGTTTTCATTCTATTACTTTTTTTGGAATTAATACAAAATCCACTGCAGAAATTGTGAATTCGAAGTACATGCTTCTAAAAAAAAATAGACCCTAAGAATTAGTAATCGGGCGTTTATTTTGAGTTTTCGTTCAAGGTGTGAAACTTTCCTCATTAATCGTTCATTTTAAACCGCAGTGACGCCGAGGGGCGCAGAGAATAAATCTATAGAAGCATTCTCTGCGACTCTTTGCGCCATTGCGGTTAAATAAAAAAAGAGGAGCCAACGCCCCTCTTCTTTTAGCAGCATGCTGCTTTCTTCAATCGTATGTCTTTCCTTTCGATTAAGTGGACGCACTGCAGTGCGTCCGTGCCCGAGGGGTTGTGTTTAGGGCCGGCCTTTCATATCAAAAGAACTGCTCTTCGCCAACCTTATCCCTCATACCTAATCCCTATTTAATATATCTCCAATCCTGATTATTCTTAATCGTCTTCAATGAATGGTAAATCAACTGAATTACGTGCTCCACGTCCTTCATGTGCACCATCTCTACCGTAGTGTGCATGTAGCGCAATGGCAATGAAATGAGCGCGCTCGCAACGCCGGCGTTACTGTAAGCAAATGCATCGGTATCGGTGCCTGTGCTGCGCGACACGGCTGCACGCTGGAACGGAATGTTGTTCTTATCCGCCGCGGTGATGATGTGCTTCAGCAAGTTATTCTGCACCGCAGGTCCGTAGGAAAGCACAGGTCCTTTTCCACAAGCGAGGTCACCGTTCACCACTTTATTCATCATCGGGGTTTGCGTGTCGTGACACACGTCGGTCACAATCGCTACATCGGGCTTGATGCGGTGTGCAATCATTTCCGCTCCGCGTAAACCAATTTCTTCTTGCACCGAGTTAGTGAAGTAAACACCAAACGGCAACTTGTCCTTTTTCTCCTTCAGCATACGTGCAACTTCAGCAATCATGAATCCGCCAATGCGGTTGTCGAGCGCGCGGCCGAGATAGTAACGGTCGTTCATGATCATGAACTCATCTTCAAACGTGCACACGCAGCCTACGTGAATACCCATCTTCTCTACTTCTGCTTTGGTGGTGGCACCTACTTCGAGGAAGAGGTTCTTCATGCTGGGCGATTCTTCTTTACCTGGTTCACGCACGTGAATGGCAGGCCAGCCAAATACACCCTTCACAATGCCTTTGTCGGTGTGAATGTTTACGCGCATGCTCGGTGCAATCTGGTGATCGCTGCCGCCGTTGCGACGCAGGTAAATGAATCCATCGCTCGTGATATAATGCACAAACCACGATATCTCGTCGGCGTGTGCTTCTACTACTACTTTATATGGAGCATCGGGATTGATCACGCCCACGGCAGTGCCATAGGTGTCTACGAAATAATCGTCGATATACGGGCGGATGTAATCCAACCACAACTGCTGGCCCGACTTCTCGAAGCCGGTGGGAGCAGGGTTGTTGATGTATTGCTCGAGAAATGCTACTGATTTTTCGTTGACGATGCGCTTCGAAGATTCTTTTTTCGGAGCGGCAGTGGTTTGCTTTTTCTTTGCCATGTATTCGGATTTATGTAGTAAAAGTATTGGCCGCAGCAAGGTCGTTTTCAGCCTAAATTCGGAAATTACTCACAGCATTTGTCGACAATTGAGCAACGAACACACCGACATAACCATCATCGAAACTTCCGACGGAAGCCACAGCTTGTTTGTGCCTGCGCTCAACG
>JBIKSC010000290.1:0-3360 GCA_044348775.1 Flavobacteriales bacterium
GACGAATTTTTGCTTTCGGATTTCTGCGTTCATCCGAGCACTTTTAAGCGCAGCCATGCCGTAGTTTTTCGCCGTTAGCCAAGGGTCCCGAAAGTCGACCAATAATTTAACGTGCGGAAACTCCGCCTTGAGTTGTGCGGCATATACGAGCAAATTCCAGGGCGCTCCGGTGGCAACAATGGCATCGATATTCTCGTTGCGAAGAATATTCCGACAAATCGGCAACATCGTTTTTTGCCAGCCGATGGATTGGTCATAGATGGTCCCTTTCTCGCGCCATTGCATCATATGCTTTTGCGCGTGAAATTTGATTTTACCTATCCAACCTTCTTTCGGATGAGAAAGGGAGTGAGGGTATTTTCTGGCCGCACTGGAAATCTGAATATTTGGATGAGATACATCCTGCTGCCATGTAGAAGGTGAACTCGATGGTGGAAGGTCCGCTTTCACAACATGGATGCGATGACCCTTTTGAGCGAGGTATTTTGCAAGCTTTGCCCATCGCCTGCCGCCAATGCCCGGGTTTGGCGGAAAGTCATAATTGATGAGCAGAATATTCATATCTTTTTAAGGTTCAGGGTATGATTCCATGCGGTAGTTGGTCAGTCCTGTCTCGGCAAAGAAAGTATCTGCATCTATATTTCCAAAACGGTTGAGCATCACTTCAAGTTCGTCTTGTGTTTTGAAACAAATTGCATTCAACGAACTTTGGTTCATCGGAAACTCGAAAATGAACATATTGCCAATAAGTGTTTTATAGCCACTGTAAAGGCGTTCATATAAGATTGTGCTAAATGCGGCAATCGCAATTTCTGCTTTGGCGAAATGCTGAGAAGTGCCTCCTGATTGAGTGAATACTTCAAAGTTTTCGTGACCAATACAACGTCGATAATGCGCCATCATTTGTTCCCGGAACTCAGGTTTTAATTCTCGCGGATGCGGAAATATGCGAAGTTTTAGCTCGGGGTTTTTCTGAGCCAAATTGCCTAGCATACGGAGGATAGCTTCTTCTGCATCGCCAATTCTGCCGCCGTAATCAGATTGTTTCTCTGCTTTGCGAATCCACTCGCCATGACTATAAAATCCGATCGTATTATTCTCGTCCCACTTCTGATTGTTTTTGTATTTCGAGAAATACATGTGTGCTTTTTCCGGCGGCCAGATGTGGTATTGACCGAAACGAATCGTGGAATTGAATTTTCGGATTTCTTCAAGATGATACGGAGTGCTGAGCGCAATGAAATCGGCTAGCAATATTTTGTGATGGGTTGCCAATGGCCCTGATGAAGGGATTTTGAACACTCCGATGTGATTCTCTCGAAAAAGCAAATACATGAAATTGCTGTCTACTTCATAGGGTAGAAAATCATATACCATGTGAATGCGGTTTCGCTTCGCAAATTGAAGCGTCAAGGCGATTTCAGGTATTTCCGCTATTGATAAGGCAAGCGCACTTCTATATTGACTTACAACGCAGCGCAAGGCTTGGCTCATGGCAAATGGAAGCCAAACTAAAATGGGAAGCCATTTCCCATAATCACCCAGCGACATGTGGTCACGATCGAGGTAAGTATGTATGCTTGTTTTGCCCGACCGGGAAATATATTGAATGATGTCGGTCGAATTTTTTGTGCTGCTTATAACGATAGCGGAAGATTGCACGTCAAGAGCCGTTTTTCCTTCGTTGTTGGCAAGCAGGCGCCTGAAAGTGCGCACCAACATTCGGAAGCCTATAAACCTGTCTCTCTTATCGGAGTCGAGCAAACGATAAGAAGGATATTCGAATAGGCAAACCGAAGCCAGGTATTCGTGAGAGGTTTTCTCGCTTCCGGTCCAAGCCTTCTCTACTTCATGGTATTTACGAATGACGCTTCTCAGCTCATTTGTCATAGCCTAATACTTTCCGAATACGTTCAAATTCGAATGCCGTGTTTTTAATCTCCATAAGGTCGTTCATATCCATACTACCCAAGTGTGCTTTTTCTGTTTCGTATTGAAACGACTTGCGCAAGGTGAAGTGTTTTTCCAGGTATTTCGCACCGTGAGCAGCAGCGAATAGAGCACCGGCATTGCCCAGGGTATGGTCGCTTATGCCGTGAAATATGGAGTTGCCGAAATCAGGCATTGAAAATTCGTCGACACGCGTTGGGTATTTCACAACGCAATAAAGATAAATAGCATGGTCGTGCTTTTCTATTTCATCAGGATTCGAGTCGGATGGAATACTCACGAACGTAGGCTTTTTATGGCTCATGATAGCGGCGGTGAGTTCCGGAAATTCCTTATGCATTCGCGCCGCTACTTTTAAGTAGGGTAGGTCTAACTCCAAACACCAGTCGAGCCTGTCCATGGTAAATGGTGTGGCGAAGAGCGGAATGCCAATCGTGTTGGCATAGTCATGCAGTCGTTTCAGGCCATCCTTACTTAATTCAAGGTACGCACGTTCAGCACCGAACTGGGTGGCTGTGTAGAGTTGGACCTTGATGGCATCAGCACCGGCAAGTTTGCTTTGAAGAATCATTTGTTCGGCAACTGCCAGGCTACCGCCGTGTTGAGGGAAAATTTCAGAGATAACAAACATAAATAGACAGGTTTGATTGAGGTTGGCCAAAAGTAAGTGATTTGACCCCAAACAAGCGAATGTGTAATTCCTTAATCACTTGCTTGTTCAAGCGTGTATCTTTACGGGCGCAATCATAACCTTATTACTATGTCAACTGACATCAAGATAAAGACCCTCGCTTCGGAGAAGGAGCTTACCGGAAGAGCCAAGGCAGCTGCGGCCATGCGCCATTGTCCTATACCGGACAATGAAATACTTGCCAATGCCGGTCTTTTTCTCAAGCGCCAGGAATTAACCAAGCATTTGTTCTTCGCTGATTTGTACCAAAAGCATATACTGCCGGTGCATGGGGTGATGATGGAATTTGGTGTAAGATGGGGACAGAATTTGGTTACGCTAAGCAATTTGCGTGGATTGTTAGAGCCATTTAACCACAATCGCAAATTAGTCGGCTTCGATACATTCGAGGGTTTTCCGGTTTTGTCAGGCAAAGATGGAGAGCATGAAATTATTGCCAGCGGTTCCTTATCTGTCACGAAGGGATACGAGAATTACCTGCAGGAATTGCTGGATTTTCACGAGGGTGAAAGCCCATTAAGTCATATCAAAAAGACTTCACTTCGAAAGGGGAATGCTATAGTTGAATTGGAGAAGTACCTCCATGAACATCCTGAAACTATTATCGCATTTGCATGGTTTGACATGACACTTTACGAGCCAACCTATAAATGTTTGCAGCTAATAAAGCCGTACATCACGAAGGGGACGGTTATTGGGTTCGATGAGCTGAACGATAA
>JBIKSC010000291.1:0-3346 GCA_044348775.1 Flavobacteriales bacterium
CTTAAAACTTTCCTTTACTCTCGAAAAATAGAGGGAGCAATTGCTTCATGGACGGCGACATGGTAATTTCCCCGGAAGGACTCATCATGTAAAGCGGAATATCCGCATGTTGCTTTAGCTCATATTCAAGCATGCACTGACGACAACCGCCACAGGGTGTAACCGGGTCTCCTTCGGTGTATTGAGCGGATGATGCAGTAACGCTAGCTGCAATGATGCGTATCCCCGGATAATTGGCACTAGCGGCAAAGAATGCAACACGTTCAGCACACAGGCCGCTTGGGTAGGCGGCGTTTTCTTGATTATTCCCTTGCACAATCACTCCATTTTCAAGGAGAAGTGCAGCACCAACCCGGAAGGATGAATAGGGCGCATATGCCCTCTGCATAGCATCCATACAGGCGTCAAGCATAGGTAGAATAGTTGGATTTAGCTGGTCGCGCGAAGCAAAGCGCTCGAAAGAGCAGGAAATAGTCAGTTTTTCCATGAATGTGGTATGATTAGCGATGGATAAGAGCCACTGCGTGGGCTACAACTCCTTCTTCACGGCCAATGAATCCCATTTTTTCGTTCGTGGTCGCTTTAATGGAAATCGCATCAATATTTATTTCGGCTGATTCCGCAATGGCAGTTTTCATCGAATCTACATGAGGCATAATTTTCGGTTTCTCAAGCACCAATGTGCAATCGATATTACCTATCATCCAGCCTGCATTCTTTAGGAGATGCACTGTGCGCTTTAAAAGAATCTTTGAGTCTATGTTTTTGAACTCCCCATGGGTGTCCGGGAAATGAAACCCAATATCACGCATATTGGCTGCACCTAGCAAGGCATCGCATATGGCATGAAGAAGCACGTCGGCATCACTATGTCCTAGTGCTCCTTTGGAGTGTTCTATTTTAACTCCGCCCAACCAGAAGTCACGGCCTTCCGTGAGTTGGTGGACATCAAACCCGAAGCCGACGCGGATATTCATGTTGGATAGTTACTCTGATGGTTCTTCGTCGTTGCCACTGTTAGCTCCAAGCGCGAAGCGCATGGTAAATCGCAACGTGTTGGCCAGCGGGTTTTGTTGGGTTGTGCTTATGAGGTAAGACATGTCAATTGTGAGAACTTGATATTTCAGTCCCGCACCAAGCGTAATGAATTGACGATTACCTTTTGTGTAATTCTCATAGAAATAGCCGGTTCGGAAGGCAAACTGCTGATCATACCAATATTCAAAACCACCGCCAATATTGATTTCTCGGAGCTCCTCTTTAAATACTGTACCGGAAATAATCTCACCCTCGTTACTAACATCACCCGGAGCATCATAGAAAGACTGAACCATTCCTGTGGCAACACCCACGTTCGGGTCCATGCCAGCTATTATAGTGTCACCATCAATGCTGTATCGGGGTGGTGTAGGTACCAATAGTTTATTGAAATCAACTAACGTTGTAATTTGATTGTATTTGTCTAGGTTAACCGTAAAGGCGGTTCCTAGTTTGAGATTGGTTGGTATGAAGTCGCGCTTATCACTATTGGTATAGCGCATTTTGTTACCGATGTTGCTAATGTTTGCACCAATGTTGAGGCGTGCATCTCGGCCTCCAACCTTGAGACGTTTGTTTGAATAAAAGGCGCTCACATCGGCCGCAACACCCATTCCGGGTTTGCTGTCTGCTCCAAGAACGTTCTGGCCTCCGGTCAAATTCGAATAGATGTATCGCACTGCTATACCACCGCTGAATTTTTCACTGAATTTTTGACCGAACGACATATCCAGCGAAAATTCATTTGGTTTAAAATCCCGAATTTGTGTTCCTACTTCATCAGTAAAGGTGATATTTCCTAGCGTGAAATAACGCAGTGAACCTCCGATTGCTTGATTTTTTCCAAGTTTTTTGTATCCGCTTAAGTACGCCAAACTCATGTCGTTTACCAGCGCGCGCAACCACGGGGAATAGGACAAGGACAATTCTACATCTTCTTCTACGAAGGCAAGTTTAGCAGCATTCCAGAAGGTTGTATTGGCATCAGGGCTGAGAGCGACGCCTGCATCGCCGAGTGCACCCGAACGCGAATCGGGTGTGATTTGCAAGAATGGAACAGCTGTAGTAATGGTGTTCAGCTGCCAGGTGCTTCTCGCTTCATCACCCGTGTTATTCAATTGTGCCAGTGCCGTAAAACTGCTGAATATCAGCATCAGCGGGGCGACAAAATACTTATGCATGTTTTTCTTTTTCAACGTGTTTGCAAATATAGCGCTTGGAACAGGGTAATTTTACTTCAGTATTACGAGTTTCTCGTAATGTTCGGCAAGCTGTCCTTCCTCATTTCGAACCTCCAGTCGGTATACATAGACGCCTTTTCCAATGCGGTCTCCGAAATCGTCGGTTCCATTCCATGGAATTGGCTCTGATCTAAAACCTTCTTGTAATACCTGTTGTTCAATGGTTTTAACGAGTTTGCCGCTAACCGTGAAAATTTGAATCCGCACATCAAGAGCGGTGCATACCTGATTGTGTTCGAACATGAACTCCGTGGATGTAGTGAACGGGTTGGGGTAATTGAGCACATGATCGAGCGCAATGGCGCCATTATCGGCAACGACAAAATCGATGGAGGCAGATGAAGAATTGTTATGAACGTCCCATGCTTTGAGAGAAAGAGTATGGTTTCCTTCGGCAAGCTCTGGAAGCTGGTATCGAACTTCACCGCTCTTGTAAGTATCGAGATCGGTTTCATAAAATTCATTGAGGATAATCGGTTGCTGGGTGTCATTGTCAATAATAGCACTCAAATCATGGCCTATGCCGTTACCCACCGTATTGATTCCGTTTTCATCGCGCAACTGAGCTAGCAAAATGGGGCGAGTGTCGCTAATTCCACCGGAGACGAACAAGGTATCATTCAGATAAAGATTAATCTCGGGACCAACGCGATTCAGTTCGGCGCCACTCAGAGATCCGCCAATTCGAAATTGATTGGAATAGCCATGTCCGTCGAAATTACCGGCTACTGTGTAGTAACTTACTCGGGCAGTGTCAATGACATAGTTGATGTCGTAAGGAACAACAAACTCAAATTGGAAATCACCATTTGTAACGCTTGCCTTCCCTTTGAAAATGTTTTTATTGAATACATCGTATTCCTGAACATCGCCGTTTGAGCCATCGAAATCATTGTTTTGAGTATATATCTTGGTTTCCTTGTCAAACACGGTAGGATAAACAAATCCATTGAAATCGGTTAGTTTATTTCCGTTGTTGTCAGCGACGTATCCGGTGAACTTCACCTCTTGAAGAGATTTCAGATTATCGGTAAAATTCTCAATCGGTATATCGTTGATGGCTGATG
>JBIKSC010000292.1:0-3341 GCA_044348775.1 Flavobacteriales bacterium
ATCAACAACTCTGAATTCAGCGGTATAGCGGAATTTGTGTGGGAATACGGCAATGGTACCACAAGCGATGGCCCCGGTGGCAATGTGTACTACGAATCGAACGGTGTGTACACTGTTTGTCTCACCGTTACAACAGGCAACTGCTCTAATACTTCTTGCCAGGTAGTTGTTGTAGACGACATGGAAACACCATGCGAATTCAATGAAGTAACAGTTATTGTAGACGCGAACTATTTCGAGCCTATCAATGAACTACTACAATTTGCGGTAACTGTTCCTTTAGGTCCTGTATTTCAGGCGTCAATCGAAACAGATGGAATTATAAACGACACACTATCTCTTTGCATTCCCGATGGTTGCTATGAAGTGAGCATCAATTCTCCGCTCCCTGTGCAGGCTCTTTCCATCGCTTGCACCATCGAAGGATTAAACGTTCAGCAGCTAGGTGACCTTCAATTGAACATTGGAGAATCATCTTCCACTGCTGCTATCGGCGTCAATATGGATTGCACCATTGGTGTTGAGGAAACATCTACGGAGACTGTAAATGCATTCCCGAACCCCGCATCCGACAACATTCAGTTCGTATGCAAAGAAGCCATCCAACACATCGAAATCTTCGACATGACCGGCAAGCGCGTTGCGACTTTGAACCCAAATCAATCGCAGGTTCAAATCAACACGTCGAACTGGAGTAACGGATTATACGTGGCGCATCTAATCTGCGCAGACAAAGCAGAGAGACTTACGTTTGAGGTTTCTCGTTAAAAGGAGAATGGAGAATGGGGAATGGAGAACGAAGTCTCACAATCCCCGTTCTCCGTACCTTGTACCTTGTACCTTGTACCTAGTACCTAGTACTTCGCACTCGATAGTACCACCCACTCGCCAGCCACACAGGCAGCTTGTGTGCAATCTTGTTATCGATGTATGCGATTTTGTTGAGTGATATGAATGGCGTGTAGGTTTCCATAATCGGTGCCATCACAAAAGCGGGTTCAAACTCGACGAGTTCTAAGCCAAAATTTTTACAGTCGTTCTTGATTTGCTTGCGCGTGAAAAAATTCACGTGCGGATCGATTTCCTGATTCAACGCGTACGGCTCTTTCTTTCCCAGCAGCTTCTTCACCTTTCCGATGAATCCATTCAAGCCCATGCGTCGCATGATGTACATGGGTTGCATCGCCCATTCAAAAGGCCCCCATCCGTTGGGTATGGTTACGAGTATCTGAGCACTTGGCTTCATGCGCTTGCTCAAGTCTTCGAGTATTTCGCGGTAGCCGGGTATGTGCTCGAGCACTTCGGTGAAAATGATGAAGTCGAAATTCGCAACATCGAAATCGCTTAGACGCGAAAACGTAACGCGCACATTCGAAAGCGTATTCCGCTGGTTCACCAAATCGATGTTAGGCTGATACATGTCGATGCCCACCACCTCCGAATTCGGTATCATGCCGAGAGGTATGGTGATGTTGCCCGTGCCGCAGCCAACATCCAGAATCCTCACCGTTTCAGAAGAAGATGAACGCTGATCCTGAATGGTCTTCACCAACCAATTCAAACGCTCCATGTGCACGGGGTAAGCCGTGTATTCTGTTAAATGATCGAGCTTCAGCCCGTGTTCATGCATGGTCTTCATAACGATTATCCCTTGCGGAATTTTTTAATCCAGCGAACTGCAAACGGTGGCAATACATCGTTCGCGAAATTCACCAATCCATTGTAACGCTTCATATCTGAAGAATCGATTCCTTCGCGTGCGGTGAATGTTGTAGTGATACGCGTTCTATTCTCCGGACTAATTTCGTCTGCAGGACGTCCGTTGGTGTAATAGTAAAGTGCAAGGCTTCTGCGCGAACGATCGGGCGGACATGTGAGCGCATCGGGGTGACCGTGCCAGCTGTAATCGGTCGTCGAGAATATTGCCATGCGATTAAACAATGGTGCAATGCGCACTGCACACCCACTCATGTCACGCTCCCACAACTCGAAATGCCCGCCGTATTCTTCCTTCCAGTCTTCATTCAAATAAACGAGCACATTGATTCGGCGATCCAAATTCATCAATCGATGCTTGTGAAAGTCGACGTGCACCTTCAGGAATCCTCCGGGCTTGATTTGATGATATCCGCCACCTTCCAAATAAGGATCCGGAACTAAGGTCTCTTTGATGCCTGTTAGATTCTGTAAGTATTCCAAAAAAGGCTGCGAGTTGAGCAGATGAACCAACTCACGCGCACCAGGCCCCAAGCGGCCCTCACCCTTCGAAGCAAACTTGCTTTCGTTGGGATTCACATAATTGATATCACCGGCTTCTTTGCCTAGCTCCGGAAATTCGGTCAACAATGATCGTAGCACATCGGCATTGAAAAAATCATCCATAACGATGTGCGGGAATGGGGCCGCCGTCGCGTATTGAGCATGCTGCTCCAACCCCTGAGCAGGCATTTCATCAATGGGTCTCTTGAAAAAATTCATTTCTATCGGGAATGTAGGCGGCAATTTAGACAGGAAATCCCCCTGTCTTCCTAAATTCGCGTGCACGAATTACAGAATACAATAATCAAGTCTATGAATTTCAACAAGCTGAACGTTATCACCGGATGGGCAATGGGTCTCATTGCAACCATTGTTTATGCCCTTACGCTGGAACCCACCATGCCGTTTTGGGATTGCGGTGAATTTATCTCTTCAGTGTATAAGCTTGAAGTCGGCCACCCGCCCGGAGCACCTCTTTTCATGTTGATAGGCCGAGTGTTCTCGGCGTTCGTAGATCCGGCCACGGTTCCGGTCATGATAAACTTCTTGTCGGCTCTATGCAGCGGACTAACTATCGTCTTCTTGTTCTGGACCATCACACACATGGCGAAAAAGTTTTTGCCGGAAGGTGCAAAAGAGCCCAACAGCGGCCAATTGTGGGCCATCCTCGGTAGTGGTATTCTAGGTGCAATGGCTTACACCTTCTCCGATACCTTTTGGTTTTCGGCGGTTGAAGCGGAAGTGTACGCAATGTCGTCGCTCTTCACAGCTGTTGTGTTCTGGGCCATTCTCAAATGGGAATCTGAAGTTAACGAAGGCGGCGAACTGCGATGGCTCGTGCTTATCGGTTACCTCATGGGTTTGTCCATCGGCGTCCACTTATTGAACTTGCTGGCTATTCCTGCCATTTGCCTGGTTTACTATTTCAAGAAATATGAATACAGCCTGAAAGGTCTTATCGCAACCGGTGTTATCTCTCTGTTCTTGTTGTTCCTTATCAATACCGGTGTCATCATTTGGTTCGTACAGCTTGCTGGCTTCTTCGAAAGAACCTTCGTGAATTCGTTCGGAATGCCATTCAA
>JBIKSC010000293.1:0-3337 GCA_044348775.1 Flavobacteriales bacterium
GGGTCAACCCAAACAAACAGCAGGACAGCCAAGGCAAGCGACATTTTCGATGCAATGGTCGTTACGGATACTCCAATAATGCGGGCCGTTGTTCCTGTCAAATAGAACACGAGAATAAAAAGAACGCCTAGCCACAGCCCTCCTACCGTCCATAACGGCCATTGAGAAGCGCCTTCTAGAGCATGACCCAAATCGGGAACAACGATAAGCCCCACGCTGCAAGCCATGAAATAATTGACCACGATGGCCGGAAGCGTTTGAACCTTGAAGCGTTCAAATAACTTGAAGAGAAAAAAAATCGCAGCATTCGTCAGAATGCTCATCATCAAATAAAACATGCGACAATGATACGCAGCAATTAATGCTTGTTGAAGTAATAACCAATGGCGTCTGCTGCGCTAGATTCTGCATGATGCTGAACGAACGGCAACTTCGGAGCACGAAGCCCTTGGCCCAATTGTTTGTCACCGGTTATTATTCGCGACTCATCCCACAAGCCACTTTCAATGAACGAATGGAGCACCTGCGCTCCGCCCTCCACTAGAACAGACAGGACTTTTTCATTCCACAATCGATCCAATACAGACCCCAAATCATGCACATTGCCACATGCCAAATAGCGAATTATGCCCACCGTCTTCTCCGAAGAGTTGGTAAGCACCCAGGTTGGCGCCTCCTCTTTACTTAGATGAAAAGATGACAAATCGATTGGTTCGGAAGAAAGAAGAATCCTCAGCGGATTAGGACCTTCCACGCGCCGAACCGTGAGTGAAGGATTGTCGTTGCAGAGTGTATTTCTTCCTATCAAGATAGCTGTCTCCTCCGCCCTCCATCTATGAACAAGCACTTGCGTGTCGGGGTGTGATATCATAAAGGAACCCTGCGTTTCGGTTGTCCGCTCAATGTCCATGAAGCCATCCGACGACTGCGCCCACTTCAAAATAACATATGGGCGTTGCTTTTCATGAAACGTAAAAAAACGACGGTTCATGAAGCGACACTCGTCATTAAGCACATTTGTTTCAACGTGAATACCGGCTTGGCGCAATTGCTCGATGCCTCGCCCATTAACAGCCGGAAAAGGATCGAGGTTTCCTATAACCACACGTGGAATTCGCTTTTCAATTATGAGGTTTGAGCACGGTGGGGTTTTACCGAAATGGGCGCAAGGCTCCAACGTGACATAGAGCGTTGATTCCTGAAGGAGCGCAGGGTCTTCAACCGATGCTATAGCATTTACTTCAGCGTGCGGACCTCCATACCGTTCGTGGAATCCTTCACCAATAATTCTCCCCTCGCGCACAATGACACATCCTACCATCGGATTCGGCGCAACATGCCCCGCGCCCCTTGCTGCCAATTCAAGGGCGCGCTTCATGAATTGAGAGTCAGGCACGTCATGCATACCGCAAATGAATGAAAGAAAAGCAGGATTCCCTTCCGATATGGTCTGACATTTTTTTCATGCCTCCACAATAAACAAAAAGAAGACTGAGTTATACAGCCAAATTATAGCCGATGAACGATTTTACACTTGAAGATTTAAAGGAGTTAACGCAAATGGAGAACGACATGATGAAAGTGCTTTTTGCATCTGACATCGAAGACCAATGCGAACCTTCCAACGAGACTGTGAACACCCTTCTAGCCTTCAGCAAGGCTTTGAGCATCCGAAAGTCGCGTTCGATGAACAACATTCGTCTGGTCTTAAACTAGAAATCGGATTAAGTCCGGAGAGAGTCCCGCCCATCGGCGGGATTTTTTTTGGCTCTCCATGAAAAACCCCGCCGAAGCGGGGCATTCCATCTTAACCTTAACCTTTCAATAACTACTGAAACATGGGCATCTCCATGCGGTGCTTTTCAATCAACTTGCGCAAATTGATAAGGGCATAGCGCATACGACCCAATGCCGTGTTGATGCTGATATCCAGCTGATCTGCAATTTCCTTAAAACTCATATCGTAATTCAAACGCATAATTACAATCTCCCTTTGTTCATCGGGGAGCATGCTCAAAAGCTTCTTCATATCAGCCTTCACCTCGCGCTTCATTCGATCTTCTTCTGAAGTGCGTTCTTCTGAACTGATAAAATCGAACGGATTATACTCATCGCGCTCGCGTGTCATCGGCATCTTCTTGACATGACGGAAGTAGTCGATGCACAAATTGTGTGCAATGCGTAAAATCCAAGCACTGAACTTCCCCTCTTCATTGTAATTGCCTTCTTTCAATGCATGAATAGCACGAACAAACGTGTCCTGGAAAATGTCTTCCGCGACCGCTCTGTCGCGAACGTACATCATGATTTTACTGTAAACTTTCGACTTGTAGCGCTTCAACAATTCGTTGAATGCTGCTTCTTTACCGTTGTGATAAGCTTCTACCAACTGTCGGTCTGACATGATTTGTACACGCATAATTCCTCCTCTTTTTTAGGTTCGTAATACTGAAGAACAAAGAGTAGAATTTTTCTATAGCGTATACTTTTGGGTTGGTATCGGAAACTCAAACGTTTCCAATTTTGATTTATTGCGTTCCGGAAACTTTTTTTTCCGTGATTCAAAAATACAGATGAATTTCAAACTTCCAAAAAAAAGTTTAGACTTTCCGTTTAAAATCAAACAGGATTCGAATCGTTTGCCCACCTCGAGGTCCTTCGATATAAGCCTGAAGATCATCCTCGCCTAGAAACTCATAGCCGATTTTCTTCGGAAAGTCGTGCTGAGGATTTGCAAACTCAACCTTATCGTTACTCTGTTTATTAATCTGAAAAGGGATTACCTCCGATCCATTCTGCTGCTCAACCTTAGCGAAATAGGTCCACACTCCTTTCACTTTTCGAATTTCAAGTGTTTCAAAGAAAGTGGTATCGCCATCTTCCAGCACATACCCTCTGCCTGCGAAAGTGGAATCGTTCCTTTGTTCCCATTCCTCAAGCTGCGAGGAAATAGTGTCGACCGATGACCATCGCCCCACCAATAAAGCAAAGTCGAATTGCTCCTTTCCTTTCGATTGCTTGCACCCAACGATAAATGGCACAGCAACAAGGCTAACAATTACCCATAAAAAAACTCCGCGCATAGGGCGAATATAAAAGAATAAATTCAACAGCGGGGTTATAGGCGGGAGCAGTGGATTTTGTTCATGCAACCCGAAGTACATTTGTAGGGTCAATAATGGGCAACCTGTATTCTAAGATACGTATGAGATTAAAACTTCCTGCAATACTATTTTTCATAGCTTCACACTGCACGCTGTTCAGTCAAGTAGTTATCAATGAGTTTTGTGTTGCTAACTATTCCGATTGGTATCAGGGCGGTGACAATGAAGATTGG
>JBIKSC010000294.1:0-3330 GCA_044348775.1 Flavobacteriales bacterium
CGAGTCATCGATTAGAATCAGCGCAAGAACGATTGGAGCAATCGCAGCGGCAGCTGGCATTTTCGGCTTCCCATCAACTTTCGCAAGCGAACAACAATCTGAGTCATCTGGAGCGTATAGTAGCGCTAACAGATCCGCAAAACATTTTGCTTAAAGGCTATAGCATTAGCTATGTAAACGGCTTACCTGTTCGCGATTCTTCACATTTGAAAATCGGTGACAGCGTAAGAACTATTTTGGCCGGCGGGAGTTTCGAAAGCGAAGTAAAAACAATTCAACCCTAATTCACTATTCAACTATGACCTATACAGAAGCATTTCACGAGTTGCAAGAAATTGTAGCTGAAATCGAAAAAGGAGAAACCACTGTCGATGTGCTTTCACAAAAAGTAAAACGAGCATCTGAGCTCATTCAGCTATGCAAAAAGACGCTTCGCGAAACCGAGGGCGATGTCAATTCCATTTTGCAGGAACTCGCTAAGCAAGACGAAAAAATATAGAAACTCATGCCGACCGCAACTTATTACAAAGAGCACCTGCGACTCCATCCACACCCGGAAGGAGGCCATTACGCAGAGGTATATCGGAGTCAAATAGAAATCGATGTGACGGGGTTCGATGGTCCTCGCAATATGTGCACCTCAATTTTCTTTTTGCTGGAGGCCGGAGAGGCGTCGGCCTTGCATCGCATCAAAAGTGATGAGCTTTGGTATCATCACGATGGTGGTGTTTTGGAAATCATTGAACTGGATGAGGCCGGAAATGAATTAATCACCCGTTTGGGCAAAGATTTAGATTCAGGATGCTTACTGCAGCACGTTGTTAGAGCAGGCCGATGGTTTGGTGCGCGACTAGGGGCAGGAAGCGAATTTTGTTTGGTTGGCTGTCAGGTTTCACCCGGGTTCGACTTTCGCGATTTTGAGCTGAAGTAGTGGACGCACGGCAGGTGGACGCACAGCAGTGCGTCCTTACAAGCAAGTGTATCGAATCAATCATGCACCGCAGGTCGTTCACCCTTCTAATACTGCCACTTCTTGGTAAACGAATTATAGAAATTCACACCAAGTTTAAAATCGAACTTGGCCTTTTCCCAATTGCTATCCGCCGTTGACGCATAGATACCAAATCGGAAGAGTTCCTTTTTTATTCGCACTACCCGCTCAACTCCTGCATAAAACTCAGCATGATGAAAATCTTCCGACGGGATAGACAGCATCGCAACACCGGCAGCCTCGGTTATTTTCAATCGATGCAACAACGGAATTTTGTTCAGCAGGATTCCATTGAAGTGATGGAAATAATTGGCACGGAAAAACGCGTTTGACGTGGAGAGCGTTGGCCCCAGTAGTTGAAAAGAATTGAGTGGATCAGAAAAAAAGAAAACATCCGACCCACGGAAGTATCGGTGTTCTAAAAGTCGCAGATTTCTCTTATTGATAAAGGACCCCGCCAACACCGACCAGTCCATATCACCCAGGCGGCCAACTGTTTTAAAGTGCTTCAACCCAACTTCCACGTAATCAAAATCGACTTCGCTGTTGAGCAGTCCGGGGACCCCCTTACGATACACCATTTTCAGATCGGGGTAAACGGAACCGAGTAGAATCTTCCGTCCCTTTTTGATTATGAATTTCTGCTTGTGACGATACTTGAGTTCCAGTTTAAACTCAGATTTTATATATCGCTCAAAATCGAGTGGTGTGTTTACATCACCAAACACCTGCTGTGACCATCTGTCTGAAAGCAAATTGACGATGGGCTGCTGATCCGAAAAATCATATGTCAATTCGGCAAACAAACCATTGACTACTTCCATTCGCTGGGCGACGCTCCATGTTTGAGTGCGAACGTAGTTGCTTCGACTGAAAACGGAGCCCAAAGAAGCATAGTTATTTACCATATCATAGTAATCTCCAAATCGCACAAACGTTCTCACAAACTTGAGTGGCACATAGGTAAGTCCAACTCCTCCTCTACCTCGAAGGTCATTGTTGCGAAAACCGTAATCAGCTTCACCTTCAATTTCCAGTGTATATGCATTCTCGAAATTCTTTTGATACGTTCCACCAATGCGATGCCTATATCCTCCAATACCAAATGGATTGACCTGCATGGTTAGTGGATTAATATAAAAAGAGTAATCCTTTTCTCGATTGCGATAACCCATGCCATAAAGTAGAAAGTCCATCCATCGTAAGGCATTATACACAGAGTCACTTTCAGCATAGTACTCATCGCTCGCATAGAGCATTTGCAGACTATCGCAAGCCTTGATGTACGAAGTTTCTATGGAATCAAACTCCGCTATCCGGGTCTGGGCCCAGAAAGTCGAATCACGATCGAAGGCCTTTACATCATATTTGCGCACCTCCTCAGTGAATGTAAAATCCAGTGTATCTGGAACCCATCGTTGGTTCTCACGATCGATATTGCCGTAATAGCGACTTAACCCATCCTCTATTATGTAGAGCACTTTTACCGTTTCCTGTTGAGCAAGCCCTCCATCATTGAAGTTGTAAATCGATTCAACTTCCAAGTCGCTGAAAAACTTCATCGTCTCTTTTGGTAAGCCATAGGTCACTGATGTAACGGCCCAGTCGGTGGAACGGATAACCATTTTTCCTTTCAGCAAGGGCTCACCCGGAAAGAGACCACGGAAACTGATTGTGTAGAGTTTCACACCCGCAGAATCATGGACAGAATCCAAATCATACGAATAACTCAGCAGTGCACCTTCCCCGATGGGAGAAAGTACTTTCTTGTCGGTCAGCGACGGTATGTACAACAATCGGTTATAGATGCTGTATTCATGAAACCCTTGCAAAGACTTTAGCACGTAATTATCATCGTAAGCCCATTGTTGGGGAATGATTTCAGACTCCCCATAGGAAACTGACACCGATGCGGAAGCACCGCTGCTTGAAGGTTTTTCCTTGGAAAACTCGTTCACCCCCAACACTTCTTCCGCGTAACTCACAGGGAATTCCCAATGCGAAGCCATTTTCATTTCCGAGAGGTGATATTGAACCCGAATAAGCGGCCGGTCTCTATCCTTGACCTTCACCTTCGTTGAATCTTGGTCCACCTTGGCGGTATCGGGCATTAGACACTGCACAGAAGTTCGTGTGTAGGAATCATAAAGAAATATACCTCCATCGCCATCCGCATGTGACCGACGAGCATCTATGGCCTTAGAAACAACTTCGCGCGCAATACTACGCCGGTCAGCAAATACCTGAACAGCGCCTAACTCTGCCGGGTTTTCTACCATTAGCAAATTGAGTAGCTGTCGTTTTCCGTTGCTGATAGTTATGGTTGTATCGGCATCCCG
>JBIKSC010000295.1:0-3325 GCA_044348775.1 Flavobacteriales bacterium
ATGCACAGGCCGAGATTGATGAATTTCACGGTGGGTTCAATCAAGGCATGTGTGCCGATGATGAACGGCAACTCTCCCGACTCGAGCTCTGCATGAATTTTTTTTCGTTCTGATTTCGGAGTCGACCCTTTGAGCAGGGCTACTTTCAACCCAATAGGTTGAAGCAGTTCGCTAATGGAAGCGAAGTGCTGCATGGCGAGAATTTCAGTTGGCACCATGAGGCATACCTGATAGCCGTTGTCGATGGCGAGCAAAGCTGCGAGCAAGGCGACAATAGTTTTTCCGCTACCCACGTCGCCTTGGATGAGGCGATTCATGTGGTGGCCGCGTGCTACATCGGCGCGTATTTCTTTCATGACACGCTTTTGCGCGCCCGTCAGTTCGAAGGGTAAATGTTGATGATAGAATGAGTTGAAAATTTCACCCACTTTTTCGAATACAACACCGCGCTCTTGTTGTGTATTGCTGAGCTTTTGTTTGCCGAGTTGAATCTGAATGTAGAATAGCTCTTCAAACTTGAGGCGTCGTCGAGCGGCCTCCAGCAAAGGCAGTGTAGAAGGCATATGCACTTGTGCGACAGCTTCATTGCGGGGCATCAATTTGAAGCGCTCAAGGATGTAGTCGGGAAGATTTTCCTGCACAACAGGTTTAGCATCTTCAATGAGTTGCCTTGTCAACTTTGCAATGCCGTTGCTGTGAAGTCCTTTGGCTGTGCACTTTTGAGTCGTGTTGTAAACCGGTTTGAGTTCGCTGCCTTGTGTAATGCGAGCGTCTTCCAATAGCTCGAGCTCCGGGTGCGTAATGTTGTAGCGCCCTTTGAATTCGGTAGGCCGGCCGTAAAGCACATAGGACTGATTGAGTTTTAAACTCTGTGTAAGCCACTTCAGTGCTTTGAACCAAACCAGCTCAATGTCGCCGCTCTCATCGCGGAAAACAGCAGTGAGTCGTTTACCGTTAGCCACCCCAATTTCTCGCGTGGATACGATTTGCCCAATGAGTTGCACGTTGGCTGCTTCGGATTGAATATCGGCAATGCGTGTAATCTGCGATCGATCGATGTATCGAAAGGGGAAGTATTCAAGAAGATCTTCCCATGTTCGAATGCCCAATTCTGCCTTCAGCACTTCTGCGCGCTGAGGCCCAACTCCTTTCAGATAGAGTATTTCTTTATCGAGCATGCGCCGAAGGTAGTTATAGGCCGAATAATAGGCCAAGCATAATCGTGCAAAGGCGGAATAACAGAGGCATATTATTCCTTGGCAGCAGAATCCATCCAAATAGTGACCGGGCCGTCGTTGATTAGTCCCACGTCCATCATAGCGCCAAAAGTTCCCGTTTGGATGTGTTTTCCGGATAGCAACTGAAGCTGTTCAACAAAATAGGTATAAATGGGAATAGCCTTTTCGGGGCGAGCCGCCCTTATGAAGGAAGGGCGATTGCCTTTTTTAGTTTGAGCGTGAAGCGTAAACTGACTTACGACCAGTATTTCGCCATCGGCTTGCATCACATCCAAGTTCATTTTGCCGTCTTGGTCAGCAAAAATGCGCATGGCAAGGATTTTTTGTGCAATCCAAAGGGCGTCTTCCGTGGAGTCTTGTTCTTCAATACCAACCAATACCAGCAAGCCTTTGGCAATGGAAGATGTGATGGAATCTTCTATGGTTACGGAGGCTTTTTTCACTCGCTGAATGACGATGCGCATGATTAAGGGAAGTGGTTTTAGGGACGCAAAGTAATTTTTTTTTGTTTTTGATGAACTGTTTGGGAAGTTGGTTGGTTTAATGTATAAGACTCTCCCAATTCAAGTGGGTAGGTTTTGGTTAAAGGTTTAGTGACTTGGGGCTGCCAATGGGCGGCCTCTTGTTTTTGGTCGAAATTCTGCGCGAAGGTATTAGCACCTTCTTATGTTTGTTGAAACGAAATAGTCACTAGTACAATGAAGTCCTTTTTACTCGGAGTGTTATGCCTGGTTCTAGGCACAGCGGTGTCTGCTCAATGCGATGCGTATTTAATTATCGGCGGTATAGGTTCGAATGTGACCATAGAATTTGTAGCAAGCGGCGCCGTGAATGCCCAGTATATCATTGAATGGGGCGACGGAACAGCTGATACTTCATCAACCCCATTTTTGGAGCACGACTATTCTTCCGATGGCCAGTTTGTATTGTTTTACACCTATCAGGACTTGGATAACCCTAATTGTTATTTCTCCTCGGTTGACTCCATTATTATAACAGGAGGGTCGTGCAGCATGGGGTTCAATGTGCAGACCGTGGCATTCGCTGCTGCTTTGGAGGCCTTTAGTGATAATACATCGATTCCCATTTATACTGTCGACTGGGGAGATGGAGGACCCACCGAGATAGGCCAATCGCTTCTGCATGTATACGCCGAGCCGGGAATTTATTTAGTAAGTGTCCAAATGTTTGACGCAGATCCTTCCTTGCCATGTGAGTTGTATCAATACCAAAACATTGAGATAATTGGCGAAGGTTCGGAGTGTGAAGTTTCTCTTCAGGTAGATGTGGATGTGCAAACAGCCACAGCGCAGGTAATCGGCAATGGCGGTGCGAATGCCGCTTACATCATCGACTGGGGTGATGGCCAGTTTGATTCTAATCCTGTTGTGGAGCATGCATATCCGATACCGGCGCTATACAATGTCTGTGTTTACTACGGTGTGGATGGAAGTTCCGCCTGTCAAACCAGTACCTGTACCGAAGTGAATATCGATCCGTTTTCTGGCGATTGTTTCTTCGATTTTGTTCCTGTAGCCACCGATTTGTCGGTTGACCTGGAAGTGTTGTCAGCAGGTGCTATTGAGCCTGAATATTTTTTTGACTGGGGTGATGGTACAACCGGTGACTATGGAATTCCTGCATCGCATGTATACACGAGCTCCGGAACTTATGAGATCTGCGGAACATATACTGATTTAAGCAACCCGATCGCCTGTCAAATAAATGTTTGTTCTAGTGTAACCGTGAACTCCTCCTCAGGTGGGTGCGAGGTGGTTCTAACTGTTGCTCAAGAGGGTAGTGGTGTGCTTGTGACCGCTGAAGGAACCGGTGCTGTTGAACCGACCTACTTTATTGAATGGGGTGATGGAGCGCTGCCTTTACTTACATCAACCGGCTCCCATTCCTACGAAAACGAGGGAGCATTTGAGATATGTGTCACTTACAGCGATCTCTTGAACGCGAGCTGCTCAGCAACTTCATGCGAGACTATTGTTATTGCATCGATGAAAGAGTTTGATGGAATAGCCTATTTGAATGTTTGGCCTAATCCAGTGGAAGATCTTCTGCTTGTGGAATATGCCGTC
>JBIKSC010000296.1:0-3297 GCA_044348775.1 Flavobacteriales bacterium
ATGCAGAGATCAATACTGCTGACATCACTTGGACGGATTTGAAGAACACCTTCTCTCTTATTGAAGTGAAGAATGAGGCAGTCGATAAGATTATGGAGACAATCCATGGCGCCCAGTATAGAGGTCGCACGGTACGCGTTGAATCACGCGGCAACCGTGATGCAGGAATTCCGCGCACACGTTTCCGCGGTGAAGGCCGCAAAGGTGGCGGCGGCGGCGGTGGATATAATAAGGGCAGAGAAGGCGGCTTTGATCGCAAGAAGTCATTCGGCGACCGCGATGGCGGCGGGAAGAAAGGGAAGAAGAGATATTAAGCGTGAAAAGGGAGAAGGAAGGGGTAAAGTATAAGGGGTAAGGGGAAAGTTACCTTGAGCAAATCCCTTACCCCTTTCTCTACGACGTTACGGACGATTTCAATGACGGAATGCCCGTCTTACTAATTGCCCCATATCCGCCCTCGATTTCGGAGAAATTACGGTATCCGCGTGCTTGCAGAATAGATGCGGCAATCATACTCCGGTAGCCTCCTTGGCAATGCAGGTAGAAGTGTTCCTTCGGATTGATGGATTGTATCCACAGGTTGATATCGGATAGTGTGTTGTTTTCGGCATCCGACACGTGACCGTTGCTGAACTCACTACACTTGCGCACGTCTACAATTTTCGTTTTTCCTTGAACGTATTCACCTTCGAATTGTGAAGCTGTAATGCGCACAATAGTGTCTATTTCTTTTCCGCTGTTTTTCCATGAGGTAAATCCACCGGCCAGATGTCCGAGTACTTGATCGAATCCAACACGACTCAATCGCGTAATGGCCTCCTGTTCTTTGCCCGGGTCTGTTACCAGAAGAAGCTTTTGATTCACATCCACAATCATGGAACCCACCCAAGGAGCGAAGTCTCCATTGAGGCCAATGTTGATGGAGTTTGGAACGAAGCCATTGTGGAATTCGGCAGCGCTTCGAGTATCCAATATCAGTGCATCGGATGCATCTGCTACTGTTTCAAACTCGTCAGGACTTAGGGCCTTCATGCCGTTGCTCATTACCTCATTGAATGACGTGTAGCCTTGTTTGTTCATGGCTACATTCATCGGAAAATAGGCGGGTGGAGCGGTGAGTCCATCGGTAACTGCTTGTATGAAACTTTCTTTGCTCGGTTGATTCAACGCGTAGTTGATTTTTTTCTGATTCCCTAAATCGTCTACGGTTTCCTTCATCATGTTTTTGCCGCATGCACTTCCGGCGCCGTGAGCAGGATACACGATGACATCATCAGCGAGCGGCAAAATTTTATTCGTCAGACTTTCGTATAGCAATCCGGCCAAATCTTCTTGTGTCATGTGTGCTGCTTTCTGAGCCAAATCAGGGCGGCCTACATCACCGAGAAAAAGGGTGTCACCCGAGAAGATGCAGTGGTCTTTTCCGGATTCATCCTTCAGCAGATACACACTGCTTTCCATGGTATGTCCGGGCGTATGCAGCACTTTGATTGTGATGTTTCCGAGTGAAAACTCTTGGCCATCTGCAGCTACGATAGCTTCAAATGCGGGGGCGGCCGTTGGTCCGTAAATAATTGGAGCACCTGTAGCTTTGCTCAAGTCGATATGGCCTGATACAAAGTCGGCGTGGAAGTGCGTTTCGAAAATGTATTTGATCTTCACGCCATCTCTTTCCGCGCGGTCCAAGTAAGGTTGTATTTCCCTCAAGGGATCAATAATGGCAGCCTCTCCGTTGCTGGTAATGTAATAAGCTCCTTGAGCAAGACAGCCCGTATAGATTTGTTCGATTTTCATAGCGTAGAATATGGGTCAAATGTAATAACTGATTGTGGTGTCTATTGTTTGACAATTGTCAGATTGAGAGGCAAAGAAAAACGAGAGTTATGGTATGCAAAGTCATTTTTGTTACAAAGAAAAAAGGCTGCCGAGGCAGCCTTTTAACTCTTGAAGTATGTTTTATTTCTTCGTAGGAGCTCCTGGAGCGGTAGTTCCCGGTTTCGGGGTGCCGGTTCCTTCAACGGGTTCTACCTTGATTAGTTCTACTTCAAATATGAGAGTAGAATTGCCCGGAATTTTGTTTTGACTGCGAGAGCCATATGCCAAATCTGATGGAATGTAGAATGTGGTTTTGCCTCCTTCTTTCATGTATTGCAAACCTTCGGTCCAACCGGGAATTACCTGGTTAAGGCCAAATGTAGCCGGTGTTCCGCGCTGCACAGAACTGTCGAATACAGTACCATCGATGAGTGTGCCGTGATAATGAACGGTGACTTTGTCATTGCCATCGGGTTGAGCACCTGTACCTTCTTGCGTGTTTTTATATTGCAGACCGGATGGTGTGCTTTGAACGAGTTTGTTTTTCTTGTTTTCAGCAAGAAAAGCTTCGCCGGCTTTTTTGTTTTCGAGGGCTTTTTTGTCTGCTACTTTCTTGCTCTCTTCCTTGTAGATTTTATCGGCTGTCATCGCATCGAAAGCGCCTTTGCCGGCGAGGTGTTCAGAAATAGCCTTTTTGACTAGGTCTTCGTTGTAATCACTTATGCCGCTTTTCTTGAGGGTTTCTGCCATGGTTACACCAAGGGCATATGAAACGCTGTCCTTGCGGGTTTTAAAGCTCTGGGCGTTTAACTGAAATACTGCAACAAATGCAATGGATGCTAGAATAAATTTTTTCATAGAATAGTTATTGAAATGAGAGCGTAAAGAAACGAAGATTCATTTAAAGCACTCGTTAAAAATAACTATCTGGTAAACACGAAACGATCTTCGCTAGAAAGACTTTCGTTGTAGCTATAGGCGTCGGTATCAAAGGCACGGATGTCATCCGCATTTTTGATTTCATGGTCAATGATGAATCGAGCCATTTTGCCGCGCGCAAGCTTAGAATAAGTATTTACAGTAACAAACTTGTTATTCCTTTTCTCTTTAAACTCACATTCGATAATGCGGTTGTTAAGCACATTGGTATCAATGCTTTTGAAATATTCCTGAGAGGCCAGGTTAATGATGCAGGCTTTTTTACCTAAATCCGCTTGTAGATTTGAAGTTATAATGTTCTTCCAATACGCGTAAAGATTCGGTGTCTTCTTGTCTACGGCGAATGGAGTGCCCATCATGAGCCTGTATGGCATTATCAAATCGAGTGGTCGTACAATGCCATATAATCCGCTCAGTATGCGAATGTGTTTTTGAGCGTAATCAAGTTGTTTCGGATTGAGTTCTTGTGCTTGAAGACCGCGGTAAACTTCTCCCTTAAACATGAGCATTGCCGGATGAGCATTTTGATGTGTAAAGGGGAGC
>JBIKSC010000297.1:0-3261 GCA_044348775.1 Flavobacteriales bacterium
TGATTTGATACGTGCATTTTTGATTCATGGCATTTACCCGATATATCGCGGCTATCTTGTTTTTTCTGCTTGTGGCGGGGTGCCAACAACAACCATCACCAATATCGGCCGAGACCATTATTCAACCCAACAAGGGTGGCGATTTTCGTGGGGTTAGATTAGGTGATAAACCCAAACTCATCAAGCGCAAGGAAGAGTCCAGCTCTGTCTACAGCATGCCCGATGAACTCATCTACCGGTTCGAACCCAATGAAGCAGACTCCACCTGGTACGAGATTTCTTACAGCTTCAACGAAGATGGTTTAAACCACATCAACCTGGATGTATACCCACAAAGCAACGAGCTGAAAGAGCACCTTTTTGCTGACTTCCAATCCTATTACAACCAACGCTATGGAAACAGTAAGGCGAACGGTTTTCAGCAGGAATGGCGCGGCCTTACTGTTCAGGGTCATTACGTGACGATATCATTGTTGCATGGCGATATGAGCAACAAACCCAACCACCTTCGATTGATATACAACGAAACCAATCCATGACAGAAAACTGCCTCATACGGGTAGATAACCTGACCATTGGATTTCGGCAAGAACAAGAGGTTCATTATGCTGTAACGGGCAGCCACTTCGAGGTATGGGCCGGAAAAACACTGGCTATTGTTGGCGAATCTGGAAGTGGGAAGTCTGTATCCTCACTCAGTTTAATGCAGCTTTTAAACAAAGAAAAAACGGTGTTTGCATCAGGTCGTTTTACACTTGATGCATCTCTTTTGGAGGGTTCGGCGCACAAGACAGACATAACCCCAACCGACGCAAGCCTTGCTCGACTGAGAGGGAAAAGCATTGCGATGATATTTCAGGAACCAATGACATCCTTGAATCCCGTTATGACGTGTGGGTTTCAAGTGGAGGAGGTTTTAAAAAAACACTTGGGTGTTTCACATGAAAAAGCCCGAAAACGAGCAATAGAATTATTCGAAGAGGTCAAGTTGCCGCGGCCCGAAAGCATGATTAATTCCTACCCGCACGAACTCAGTGGTGGCCAACGGCAGCGCGTGATGATTGCCATGGCAATTGCTTGTGAACCGAAACTACTCATTGCTGATGAGCCCACAACAGCGCTCGATGTGACGGTTCAAAAAGAGATACTTCAACTGTTAAAACAACTGCAGACAAAACGGGGTATGGGAATGATCTTCATAACGCATGACCTCGGGGTTGTTGAAGATATCGCGGATCACATCCTGGTCATGAAAAAAGGGAAAGTGGTGGAATATGGGGTCGCTGCTGAGGTGCTTACCAACCCGACTCACGAGTATACACGAGGACTTCTTCAATGCCGGCCAAAGTCAAGCAATAAGCACAAGCGACTACTCACTGTTCGTGATTTTGAAGAACTAGATCATCCGATTTCAGTGAATCGCAAAGAGAAGCCCATTGAAGATGTGGATTTTTTACATGTGTCCAACCTTAGCAAAACGTACTCTACGCCTTCATTCTTCGGCAAAAACAAACAAGAGGTACGCGCTGTTGACCACGTCTCATTTCACATTAGAAAAGGAGAAACACTTGGGTTAGTGGGCGAAAGCGGTTGTGGAAAAACAACCCTAAGTCGGATGCTGCTCGGGCTTATTCCGGCCACGTCAGGTAAAATTGAATACACTCTTGATAGTGCAACACACGACCTGGTTTCTATGAGCGAAAGCAATCTGCGAAACATTCGTAAAGAGATTCAAATCATCTTTCAAGATCCTTACAGCGCACTAAACCCTAAACACACAATTGCCAAGGCGATTACCGAACCCATGCTGGTGCATGGCATTGGATCCGGCCACGAAGATCGTCGTTCCTTAGCAATCGAGTTACTGGACAAGGTGGGGCTATCCGCTCAACACATAGACCGTTATCCGCATGAATTCAGCGGAGGGCAGCGTCAACGCATCGTGATTGCGCGTGCGTTAGCGTGTAGACCTTCATTCATCATTTGTGATGAAAGCGTTTCGGCTCTCGATGTCTCTGTGCAAGCGCAGGTTCTCAATTTGCTGAATGATTTAAAATACGAGTTTGGATTGACCTATCTTTTCATTTCACACGACTTGCGTGTGGTGCACTATATGAGCAATCGAATCATGGTCATGAATAAGGGAAAAGTTGAGGAGATAGGGGAGGCCGACGACGTGTTTAACAACCCGCAGTCAAATTACACGCAGAAGCTTCTCAGCGCCATTCCGGGTAGCGAAGCATAGCGGTCAATATTGCCGCTGCAGCCCTACATTTGCGCGCACATATTTTGTATTATGTCTGACAAGCTTTCTGTTCTTTCCGAAAAAATTGCTTCCGCTCAACTCGGTGGTGGAGAAAAACGCATCGAATCGCAACACAAAAAAGGGAAACTTACTGCGCGTGAACGCTTACACTTCCTTCTCGATGAAAACTCATTCGAAGAGCTCGGAATGCTCGTTACCCATCGCTCTACAAACTTTGGACTCGACAAGGAAGTGTATCTAGGCGACGGTGTAGTTACCGGCTATGGAACTATTCACGGCCGATTGGTCTATGTGTTTTCGCAGGACTTTACCGTAATGGGAGGTTCGCTTGCTGAGGCCCACGCCGAAAAGATTTGTCGCATCATGGATCTGGCCATGCAAAATGGCGCGCCTGTTATCGGTTTGAATGATAGTGGTGGAGCGCGCATTCAAGAGGGTGTCGTATCGCTCGGTGCCTATGCCGATATATTCTACCGCAACACGCGGGCAAGCGGCGTTGTTCCGCAGATCAGCGCCATCATGGGGCCTTGTGCCGGAGGTGCAGTGTATTCGCCGGCGTTAACCGATTTCATTCTCATGGTAGAGAATACCAGCTACATGTTTGTTACTGGCCCAAACGTGGTTAAAACGGTTACACACGAAGAGGTCACCAGCGAAGAACTCGGCGGCGCAAGCACGCACGCAAGCAAGAGCGGAGTAACACATTTCAAAGCCGATAACGACGTTGCATGTTTGCGCATGATTCGCGAGCTGCTGCAATACATGCCTCAGAATTGTGAAGACAAAGCGCCTTCAAGTGAATACAGTGGATCCAACGAAGCGCGTCCGAAGCTCGATGCTATTATCCCGGAAAACCCGAACCAGCCATACGATATGCACGAGGTGATTACGGAGGTTATTGATGAGGATTCGTGGATGGAGGTGCACAAAGACTACGCTGAAAACATCATTGTCGGGTTTGCGCGCATCGCCGGAAGAAGTATTGGTATTGTGGC
>JBIKSC010000057.1:0-11911 GCA_044348775.1 Flavobacteriales bacterium
TTTTTCTTTTTTAAGGCGCTACGCGATAGATGTACCAATCAAAATTTTCATTGACTCTATAGATAAGACGATCGTGCAATCGACTGGGACGCCCCTGCCAAAACTCGAAATAATGGGGTACGATGAGATAGCCACCCCAATGTGGTGGGCGAGTTACAGGCTTTCCGGCAAACTCATTAGAATAATGCGTAAGGGATGCTTCCAACTCTTCTCGCGAGCGCATTTCAGCGCTTTGCATAGAAGCCCAAGCCGCAATTTGACTCTCACGAGGGCGCGTGGCGAAGTATGCGTCACTATCAGCTGAGCTCACCTTGCGTGCAATTCCATAAACCCGTACTTGCCGCTCCAATGAATTCCAGAAAAAATTCATGCACACTTTTTCTGAATGCTCCAACTGCTGCCCCTTCGAACTGGTGTAGTTGGTGTAAAACACTAAACCCGACTGATCGAATTTACGCAACAGAACAACACGTGAGTTCGGAAAACCATCGGCACCTATGGTTGCAAGATTGAATGCATTATAATCCTTGATGCCTTCATTCTCCGCTTCCTTGAGCCATAATCCAAATTGATCAAAAGGATTTTGAAGAGCATTCGATTCCAGCAGAATACTGCGGTTGTAGTCATATCTCGAATTCTCGATATTGGCTTTGTAATCGTACATAGATAAACGCGTTGGTTACGGCATCAAAAATATACGGTTATCATCATCATCTTTGCAGTGATATGAAATTTGTGCGTGATTGTTATCAGCGAATATTACTTGGTCTATGCAGCCTAGTGCTGATTGGCAATGTATCCATTTTTGCTCAGCCTGCATTTAATCGTGGCGATACGCTGCGAGGAACACTAAGCGAACTGCGAGCGTGTTACGATGTAAATCATTATGACCTATCGCTGCGTATTGACACTTCGTACCAATCCATAAAAGGAAAAAACATCATCTCATTTACCGCCACAACCGACTTTCAATATATGCAGCTCGACCTTTTCAAGAACATGGTTGTAGCTAAGATCCTCTTCGAAAATGAATCGGTTAAGTTCTCTCGTGAGTTTGATGCTATGCTATTGGAGTTACCCCGCCGCATAAAAAAAGGGGAGCAAGCCAAAATCGAAATTGACTATTTCGGCAAGCCACGCATTGCCAAAAATCCACCGTGGGATGGAGGATTTATTTGGACCTACTCCGAAAACAGCCAACCTTGGATAGCGGTAAGTTGTCAGGGAATAGGTGCCAGTTTGTGGTGGCCGTGTAAAGACCATTTGAGCGATGAGCCCGATAGTATGGACATTCACTGCCAGGTGCCTCCAGGCTTAGTTTGTATTTCGAATGGCCAAGATCGCGGAATAACCTATGATCAACAGGGTATCAAAACCTTCAACTGGCATGTGTCCTACCCGATCAACAATTACAATGTGAGCATCAACGTTGGCGACTACGTGCACATGCACGACGTATTTCACGATGATTCGGGCGATACACTGTCGCTCGACTACTATGTTATTAGAGGCAATGAGGAAAAAGCATCACAGCATTTCAAGCAAGTGAAGCCTATGCTCGCGTGCTACGAAAAATTCCTCGGCAAATATCCTTTCCCTAAAGATGGCTATGCACTTGTGCAAACACCGTATCTGGGAATGGAGCATCAGGGTGCGATTGCTTACGGAAATAAATTCCGGTCAGGTTATTTAGGTAGTGACCGCTCCGGTCAAAAGCTTGACTTCGACTACATCATTATTCATGAAACCGGCCATGAATGGTGGGGAAATAGTGTTACGGCCGGCGATATTGCCGATATGTGGATACACGAAAGTTTCTGCACCTACTCAGAAGCAATATATGTGGAGTGTATGCATGGTTATGACACAGCAATGACCTATGTAAACGCCTTGAAAAAAACAGTTCAGAACAACGCCTCCATCATGGGTATATACGGCGTAAACAATGAAGGCCACTATGATATGTATGTGAAGGGAATGTTGTTCCTAAATACGCTGCGTCATGTCGTAAATAATGACGAACTCTGGTGGAATACTATCAAGGCCATGAGCGACACTGTATTTCGACACTCGACTACCGATTATGATCAGGTAGTAGATTTCTTTGAAGCACGCACAAAACTTGAACTGAAACCAATTTTCGAGCAGTATGTCAAGCAAAGCGATCTACCCTTGCTGGAATACACCGCAAAAAAACAAAAAAACGGAACGATACTTCGATTGCGATGGAACGCATCCAACGATAACTTCAGCATGCCCGTAACTTTATTGGTTGAAGGTCACAAAATCAGGGTAAGTGTAAACAAGCACTGGACAAAGGTTAGCTTACCAGATTCTTATGAGTTTGACCAAATCACGGCATACTATAAATTGAAAAAAACGAAATCTAGAAAACGGATGGCTATCGGATGATGAACATGGAGCCCTCACGAAGCTCTTTTTTTCCTTCGAGCTGTTCAAATTCGATTCGATAGAAATACATACCATCCGCTACAAAAGTGTCTCCGGAGTCAAATCCGCCTGTCCAAACAGGTGAAAGCTCCTCCGATTCAAAGACCACTTCACCCCATCGATTAAAAACAAGAGTTTTCATCGAAATGATATTGCGAGTAATCACTTTCCAAACGTCGTTCACTCCATCATTATCCGGTGTGAAACATGTCGGGGCGTAAACAGTCTCTTCACAATCCTCCAGAATGACCGTAATGGTTTCTGCTTTCGTGCCGCATTCGTTCGTTACCATGAACCAATACTCGCCCGGCGCATCCACCGTTAAGTATGGAGATTCTGAACCGTCCGACCATTCATAGGCGCCTGTTGCAAAGTCATTTACAACTATGGTATAGGTTTGATCTATACATCCATATTGAGTAGTTACGGCATCAATAAATGGCAACGGATTAACCTGAACATTTACCTCGTCTTCCAAAAAGCATCCATCCAAGGAATACTCAAATGCATAAGTCCCCGCTGATGCTACAACAATGGAGTCGGCAGACGCTCCTGTGCTCCATTGGCCATTGAAGCCCGCGCTAAGAACCGTCGTCTGTCCCTGACATATGGTAACGTCCGCCCCCAATTCAATAACCGGAAGGTCAACTCTGTACACATTAACCGTGTCATTGGTGGTGCAACCATCATCGGTAACGGTTACGTAATAGTCGCCTTCTTGAGTTACATCTATAGCAGATGCTTGGGTGCCATTCGACCACTGAATAAAATCCCAGTTTCCGGCTATACTGAGTGCTGCAGAGGATCCCTGGCAAAAAGAGAGCGTATCAGCCAGATAGAAGGTGGGATAATTGATTTCATTGACAATGACAGCATCGTCATAAATACAACCCAATGGTGATTCAACTTGAATTGCATATGTACCAGGCGTGGTTACAACAATCGATGCTGTGTTTTCACCCGCCAACAAGGAAGAACCATTATACCAACTAATGGCAGGGGCTGGCCCCGTCACATTACCGTTAACTACAATCTGTTCTCCTTCGCAAAACCCTGTATCCGGTCCCGCACTCGCACTGTAGATTGGTTCGACAGGAACATTCACCTGGGCCTGTAATTCAACTCCACAAACATCCGTAAGGGTTACTGTATACTGAGTGGTGACCATTGGAGATGCAATAACCTCGGATCCGGATGCAGTATTCAAGGCCGTATTCGGACTCCAAGAATAGACACCCTCGCTTCCCAAAGCAGACAGCAGAACATCTTCGCCCGGACAAATCATGGCAACAGATTCCGCATTTAAGGAGGGCTGTGGTATGATACTTAGGCTTATTTGGTCAGAATTTACACATCCGTTTCCATCTGTCCCTGTTACCGTATAGGTAATAGGAGCATTAAGGGTTGTATTGACTGACGCTCCCGATGTGCTGCTCAATCCTGTTGCCGGTGACCATAAGTAATTAAGAGCTCCTGAAGCCTGCAGTTGAAATGGTTGGCCACCACAAACCTCTGTATTATCTCCGGCATCCACCGACGGCAAAGGCACAACATCAACAAATACGTCGTCAGAATACAAACAACCTAGAGCCGTTTGTATCGAAACTTCGTATGTTCCTTCCGTGGACGTTTCTGCTTCAGGTGAATTGACGGATCCTATAATGGCTCCGTCCAATGTGGTCCAATCTACAGAAACATAGCTGCCTGATATATCAGCCTGCAATTGAGTGGAAGCCCCCGTGCAAACCACTGCGTTCGCTCCTGCATCAATCGTGGGTAACGACTCAATCGGGACAATCACTTCCGTTATTGCAGAATTACTACAGTTATCGATAACCTCCACCTGTACTGTTGTGGTCGCGTCAAAGGCAAGATCGATTGAAGAGCCAACACCCAAGGAGGCTCCTCCTGGTAGTGTCCATTCCCACACACCCGTGCTGCCTTCCGCTGTAAGAGTAAAGGAGGCGCCCGGGCAGGTTAAAACCGGCTGTGCAACAGAGATAGAAGGTGAATCGAGTAAGGTCAACGTTACATCTCCTTGTGCCTCACATCCAAATGAAGAGGAACCTAAGACTGAATAAGTAGTTGTGCTGGTTAGCGATGCAATCGGGTTAGCAACATTGTCGGCCGATAAATCAAGGGAAGGCGACCATACGTAGCTATCGGCTCCTGATGCTACCAATTGAAAATCTTCGCCCGGACAAACATCACTGTTGGGGGTAATATTCAGCGTTGGTATGGGGTGCACGATGATAACGTCAGTGAGGTTTATAGGGCAAACCGTATTACTTATCATCGATATAGTATGCATCCCTTCACCGGCGATAGCTGGATCAAATGTTCCAAGCAAAGCATCTACGATACCATTACCACTAAAAATCCCATCTGTCGGGGAAGTGACCAAACTGAAGGGGACCGCATTCTCACAAACGTCATCCTGCAGATTTAATGCTAAATCGGGCTCAACCTCCACTACAATCTGTGTATTATCAGGAAGAATGCAAGGGTCAGAAAATGTATAATCAATCGTAAAACTGCCCTCGCCTGCCATCATCGGATCAAACGTTCCCAAAGCGGCATCGACAATGCCTAAACCCGACCAAGTGCCACCGGGAAAATCGGCCGTCAATTGAATTATGCCATCATTGATGCATAGGGCGCTTACATCCGTTATTGCAGTTGGTGTTTGTGGAATATGGGTGTACGTTTCTGTGTCGCTTCCGTTTCCACCAAAGCAATCGTTGTCGGCTGCTAACTCATCACAGTTCACTGTGGAGCTCAATGTAAAATCGATGTCTTGCCATGGGATTGGATTCCCGGCAAGATCGGTTAGGCTTGTTATATCAATGTTCAATGATGACGTAGCATTTGGAATATTCACCGGAGGATCACTCGTCCATTCATATCCAAATGTGCAGTTAAGATTTGCGGGGGATATAGCCGGCGATACAGTGAAAATCGAAGCCGAAACGGATGAACAAGAGTTGTCATTAATAGCCGAAGAGAAGTTATTCGGCGTAGTGTATGTTACTGTTTGAGAGGCACCGCACAAATCAAAACCTGTAAAGGTGATGGTTGCGTCTGTCAAAAAACCGACATCGAGCCCTACACAATCGTAGACCTGAACAGCCCAGCCCCCATTCATAGCATCGCAGCCATAGATGCCAGACCAGTTGATGGGTGTAGAAGTGGTGCCGTAGCTACCGTAAGTTCCGGAAAGACCAACGATACCGGAACAAACATTAATATTATTGGTCGACTCCGTGGAAAAGCAGAAGTTAGAAAAATTGTCGGTACTGTTACAGGAGCCGAAAGGATTCGGCATTAAAAGCAAATTCGGATTGCCGCAGGTAGCAGGGCCACGCAGATAAAAGGCCAAATCGCTCACCCAAGTGTGAGTGCCAGTAAAGCAGACGGATATTTGCGTGTTTGCGTCAATAACGAGCTGGGATTCGGGCAGATTACTAATAGGAGTGATTTGCCCGGGGGTGAATGATCCAACCAGCGAAATAGGACCTACACAGTTGGAAGGAATGGGTTGTACATCGACCTGCGGCTCCTGCAACACCTGTGCTATCCATGCACGATAGCAACCTACGATAACGTTCGATGAGTTCCTAACCGAGACGAAGTACGCCCCCGGCTGAAGACCGGTAATGGTGGATGAAGCTTGGTTGTTTTGAGTTGTGAATGCATTCCAATTGCTGTTTCCGGGCACGAACCGCGACCAAACAAAATTGAAACTCGCTCCGGCTACTTCAGGAACCACCGTCAGTTCTCCCAATTGACCTGCCGGGTAGTAATAGATAGGATCATTAGGCTGACCATCGGTATAGGAGGTTTGCCCAATACAACCTGTACCGCTCAGCTGAGCAGTAGCCGCATGCCTTGATAGGACAAACAAAAGGACGACCGTGGCATATTTGAGCCAAAATTTCACAGATGGAAGACGATTAAGGTAACTTGCGGGTTGCAAGGGTGCGCAATTTAATCAACTAACCGGTATCTCAATTTAGCAAAAACAATGAATTACGGCATTGCTATTCGATTTTCTCTGATGCTCTCAATGTTGTGGGCAAACATGATGTATGGACAAATTCAACATGCCTTGGGGTATGTGGGAATGCGCTCTGCAAGAGTTTGGTTGTCCACCGATATGGAGGAACCTGTAGCCATTGCTGTATCGCTTCCGGGAAGTAAGGCCCCTGAGCGCATATTCAAATCGAACACCCTCGCTCGCAACGGCTTTTCATGCATCATTGACTTGGAAGGACTAGAACCCGGAACTACTTATAATTACCGTCCATTTATCGATGTTGCAAGCGGCTATGCTTCATCGCGAACCTATTCACTAACAACGCAAGAACTGTGGCAATTCCGCAAAGAAGCCCCCGATTTTCGAGTAGCTATTGGTAGCTGCGCGTTTGTGAATGAAACGGCTTATGATCGTCCTGGTGAACCTTACGGTGCCGAGTTTCACATATTCGACACCATCGTTAAAAAAGACCCGGATCTCATGTTATGGTTAGGAGACAATATCTACTTGAGAGAAGTCGATGTTCAATCATATGGCAGTATTGTGCATCGCTATATTCATACCCGATCACAAAGAGAAATACAAAACCTATTGCGCTATTGTCCAAACCTGGCAATCTGGGATGACCATGATTTTGGCCCCAATGATTCGAATGGTTCTTTCATACATAAGGACTGGACGCTTGATGCATTTAAAGCGTTTTGGCCCAATCCGTCGTACGGTTTGAACGAGAATGAAACGGGAAAAGGAATTACCACTCAGTTTCAGCAATCGGACATCGATTTCTTCCTGCTTGACAATAGGTATCATCGCACCTGGAAAGACACCGTCGGTAATACCACGCCAACCATATTGGGAACAACTCAATTGGAATGGCTCCTGCAAGCCCTAAAACAAAGTCAGGCCCCATTTAAACTCATTGCCATTGGAGGTCAATTCCTAAACAGTGCTGAAGTGTTTGAGAATTACTCAAACTATGCCGAAGAGAGAAGATACATTATCGACGAAATCGAAAAACAGAATATCCGCGGAGTGGTTTTCCTAACCGGCGACAGGCATTGCGGCGAGCTCTCCTTCATGCCTCTTCCAAAAGAAAATGGTATTTATGATCTTACCGTGTCACCTCTTACGAGCAAAGCGTTTGACATGTCCAAAGAAGAGAATCGCTGGCGCGTGGAAAACACCATATCCGGTGTACGCCATTTCGCAACATTAGAATTTACCGGAAAAAAGAAACACCGTGTTCTCACTATGAATGTCTTTGATTCGAATGGAAAATTGCTGTGGACCCGTGATATACCGCAGTGGTAATCTCAGTTCATACGCTCCTTGATGCGGTACAGGATCTCCTCTTCTAAATATTCACTCCTACCGAAATCGAGCATTTTCACTTTGCTCTCAACATTAACAGCAACTTCTACTCGCCTGTCTTCGGTGAAAATGGTAACTTCGACTCCGGTTGGTGGACTCAAAAAACTCCAACCGCGTTCGGCTATTAGGGTGTTGCCGGAACTATTCAGTTTGGTATCATTCAGCTTCATCTCTCGAAGCACTTCTTGTGCAAGGTGCAATGCACGTTGCTTAGAACAATAAAATACTTTCGACGTCATGACAGTTAGTTAAGGGAATTGCAAAGATGCACGAATTCTTTAAGAAGTCAAGCGAAAAGCATAGGAAACCAACGGGTTATGAATTTAGAATGACAACTTTGCAAATGTTGTCGATGAAATATTAGCGACCATTCCTCTTACTTCCCCAGGTCTATGCGAATAGCATTGTATTTCGTCTGGACTTCATTAGGAGGATTAAAATATCCGAAGGCCAGGTGCGGAAACTCTTGCCTAATCTTAACCATCATCTGACGTACCCCCATTCCAGGCTTCAAATCCGTAATGCCCAGTTTACCTAGGTACCAATCGGGGTCTATGTTGAAATTACGCCACTGTATCATGGACAAATCGCTGTAGCGAATCCAATCGCGGAGAGCCTCATATTCCTCTTCTTGATCAGTCATGCCGGGAAAAGTGAAATAGTTGATGCTTGCCCATCCGCCGTATTGGCGAACTATTCGCGCGCTTTCCCTGATATCTTCGAATGCGTAATTATTCGGTAAATAATACGACTCGTAAATTGACTTTCGAGCAGAATTAGTACTCACACGGATCGAATTCAGGCCTGCCTTCATCAACTCTTCAACTGCCTTTGGCTTGCTTCCATTCGTATTCAGATTGATAATGCCACGCGGTGTTTTCTTGCGGATAGCAATAATTGCATCGCGCATCAGTTGCCAAACAAGTAAAGGCTCGCCCTCGCAACCCTGTCCAAAACTTACAATCGGACGTTCTGCGCTCTCTAAATGTGGCACCGTGAATTCAACGATTTCATCGACAGTCGGAATGAATGTGAGTCGATCCTGTGGAGAGGTCAACTCGTGTTCCTCGGGTTGAAATGAAATACATCCCAGGCAATTGCTATTGCATGCAGGCGAAACCGGAATAGGGCATTCCCAGCGGCCCATAAAAAAATTGCGTGCGGCAGGACAACAATAGCGAATACTGCAATTGTTTCCGAGGTGCTGTATAAGTCGATTATCTGTATGATGCTCCAATCGCTTTTTAGTCTCCTCAACAATTAACTCGCGATCAAAGTTTTCCAAATCTTGGCGTTCATCCTGATCGATTCGAACCGCGGTCGTATAGAATTTTCCGTCGAGCCAACCCACCACCGTGTAGCAATATAATGGCAATGTTGGAGCACCCTCTTCTTCTGTACCAAATGCAGCCATGTACAATTGCGTGTATGCCGGTGCATTCAATGCGGCCACGGCCTGCACTTCTTCGCAAACATCAAACTCGCCGGTTTCCAGATTCAGACCATAGGGTCGTCGACCGGGCAGCGTAAACAAGTCGCTTCCCGTGGGCAGCTCAATGAAATCTTCGGGAGTAAGCGGATAGACTTCATAGCCACTCCGCCCTACTGCCTCGTAGCGTTCATCTTCGAAAATATTACCATCGGCATCAGCGTAAACCATAAAAGGCACGCGACGAGGATGAGAGAGAGGCTTCATTCTGTATTGAATCTATTTGATAACACCCTTTTCACGCATGATAGCATTCAGCTTTTCAACCATTACTAAAGTGGCCGGACAGCGTGCCATATTGGGGATGAAAACTTCTTCCACTTGATCTTTAAAATCTTTTCGGTGAAAATGCGGAAACTCTGCACAATCAGAGGGGCGTATTTCGTAAATGGTGCATAACCCCTTCTTCTTATCGAAATGCTGGCAGGGAGTGCTGTCGTTCATGATGTCTCCCGTCTTCTCTTCGGTATATAGATACTTCTCGTAATACTGAGCAGAGGACATCCCGAAATGCGCCGCAACGCGCTTAATCTCCGATTTCTTCCAGGTTGGGGTCATTTCCATGCAGCAATGCCCGCAAGCCACGCAGCTCACTTCCTTCCATGTTGACTCCGTAGCGCTCTTCACATCAGCCAGCAAGCCTTTTGGGTTTTTCTTGACAATTTTCTTCAGATCGGCCGCAAGCGTTTTCTTTTTAGCATTGGCGCGACGTGTATAATACGCTACATCGATTTTTTTCATAGAACTTTTACTGGTCAACGAAACTAGCAGTTGCAAACCTCTTATAGAAGAGAGCACTTAGAGAATTATTGGCTATGGAATGTTGATGAAAGAGAATAAAAAAAAGGCAAGCCCAATTTATCGCACCGCTACAACCGTCTGCCTTTGCTGCCTTCCGGCCCTGGAGGATTGGACAGGAGCTGGTCGTAAAAGACTTGCCCTTTGGTGGCAAAAGTAAGGTGCTTTCAACAAACATACGTAGGTTTTTTCTCAAAATAGATGGGTTCGCTCTTGCATGTACGAGTATTTTTGACCGAAATCAAAATTCAATAGGATGAAAAACAGCGTGATTCGATATGGAATAATTGTAGGAGTTGTTATTAGCGGCTACATGGCATTGCTCTACGCTGCGGGCATGGATGTATTTGCGAACTGGTGGTATTCGGTTATCATGTATCCTATTTCCATTGGAATGATTTGTTATTTCACCATCCAGCTGCGCAATCGACATGAGGACGAGCCTTTTCAATTCAAGCAAACATTCGTAATTCTACTCAGTATGCTCATGCTGGCCATGTTGGTATCTACTATCTGGAATATCCTATTATTTAATGTCATAGACACCGCCTTAGCGAAAGAACTGTCTGAGCGTATCCTGGAGGAAACAGCTGAAACGATGGAGAAATGGGGCGCTCCGGAAGAGACTATCAAAGAGACGCTGAAAGAAATGCGAGACCTACCGACTCAATTCAAGCCGGGTGCACAGTTGCTCAGTTGGCTGAAAGGAGGACTTTTCATGGCCATCATCAGCCTGATTTGCGCATCTTTCATCAAACGCAAGGAACCTAAAAACCCTTTCATAACCGCATGAAAGATCTTTCGCTCGTCATACCCTTATTCAACGAAGCTGAATCGTTGCCGGAGCTGCACACCTGGATCAAGCGCGTGTGCGACGGTGCAGGTCTTAGCTATGAGATACTTTTTATTGACGATGGCTCGAAAGATGACTCCTGGGAAATTATCAGCTCATTAAAAGTCTCCCATCCAGAGGTTCGCGGCATTCGATTCCAGCGCAACTATGGGAAGAGTGCTGCTTTGCACACCGGATTTGAAGCTTGCAATGGCCGAGTTGTTATTACGATGGATGCCGACTTGCAAGACTCGCCCGATGAGATTCCTGAATTGTATCGCATGATAACCTCCGAAGGGTTCGACTTGGTAAGTGGCTGGAAAAAGAAGCGTCACGACCCTATTTCAAAGACTATTCCCACGAAACTTTACAACTGGGCCACCCGGAGGATGAGCGGTATTTACCTTCATGATTTCAACTGCGGACTGAAGGCATACTCAAATGAGGTTGTGAAGAGTGTCGAAATATTCGGAGAAATGCATCGATACATTCCCGTAATTGCCCATCGCGAGGGTTTCAAGAAGATCGGTGAAAAGGTGGTAGAACACCGCGCACGAAAATACGGAACAACTAAGTTTGGCCTAGAGCGGTTCATTAACGGCCCACTCGATTTGATGACCATTATGTTCATCTCCAAATTCGGGAAGCGTCCCATGCATATTTTCGGGACCATCGGCGGTAGTACATTCTTGATTGGACTTGCGCTCACAGCCTACCTGATTATACAAAAGTTCATGCACCTGTATGTTTGGCATACCAAAGCTCCTCTAGTATCCGATCAAGCTTCTTTTTACATTGCTCTTACCTCAATGGTTCTTGGTACTCAATTATTCTTGGCAGGTTTTGTTGGTGAACTAATCACACGTAATTCACCTTCGAGAAACCAATATAAAATCAGAGAGCAACTCTAATTGCACTTTCAAGAAAGACTTAT
>JBIKSC010000298.1:0-3255 GCA_044348775.1 Flavobacteriales bacterium
CGAACACCCTGCGCACCGGAGCAGAGCAAATGGATCGATACTCGGAAAAACTGATTAATAAGCGTATTGGAATTGTCGCCAATCAAACATCCCTAATCGGTTCAACGCATCTGGTCGACACCTTACTGAAGCGCGGCGTAAATATTAAGCGCGTATTTGCACCGGAACATGGTTTTAGAGGTGAGGCCGGAGCAGGTGAAGCCATCAAGGACGGAAAGGACCCTTTAACAGGCCTTCCGGTTCTATCGCTCTATGGGAAAACCAAAAAGCCGTCACCTGAAATGTTGGCCGACATCGACGTATTGTTGTTCGACATTCAAGATGTAGGTGCACGATTCTATACTTACATCAGCACACTACATTATGTGCTCGAGGCGGCAGGAGAGAATAAAAAAGAGGTAATCGTTCTGGATCGCCCCAACCCTAATGGACATTACATAGACGGCCCGGTTCGGGAAGATGAATACAAATCATTCGTAGGCATGCACCCCATTCCCATTGTGCATGGACTAACCGTTGGAGAATTAGCCAATATGATCTTGGGTGAGGGATGGATTGAGCAGAAACCCAACCTGACCGTAATACCGTGCGAAGGCTATTCGCATGGTGATTTCTATTCGATTTCAGTTCGGCCTTCTCCCAACCTGCCGAATGATAAGGCCATAGCCCTTTACCCTTCACTATGCTGGTTTGAAGGCACGGAGGTGAGTGTCGGGAGAGGCACACCCTATCCCTTTCAGATCATTGGTTTTCCCGGATGCACGGCGGGAACGTATGCCTTCACGCCAATGGATATACCCGGGGTAGCTATGGATCCACCCTTTGAAAATAAAGCATGCAACGGACTTGATCTGCGTGGAGGTGTCAATGCAGACGCGGGTAGAAATCAAAAAATCGAGATAAGCTGGCTATTGACTATGTATGCAAGCAGCCCTGAAAAGAATACCTTTTTTCATTCGAACGGGTTCTTTGATAAACTCTGTGGCACGGCGAAACTCAGGCAAATGGTGTTGGCGGGCAACACCGAACAAGAGATTCGTGCCTCGTGGGAACCTGAAATTCAACGCTATAAGAAAATGCGCTCTAACTATCTCCTTTACCCGGATTTCGAATAATTCGCTGTATTGCGAAGCAAAGACTTAGCTGACGGATGGTTTTCAAAAGCACCTTTCAGGTCAACATTTCTTTCCGTAAAAAAATATTTGTGCTTTTAAAATGTAGGTGTATATTTGCGCCCCGTTTGAACGGAATGGGAGCATAGCTCAGCTGGTTCAGAGCATCTGCCTTACAAGCAGAGGGTCACAGGTTCGAATCCTGTTGCTCCCACAAAATCGCCTCACGGCGATTTTTTTTTGTCCATGCAACCCCTCCCCATAAACCTGCGCGAACAACAATTCGAATTGCACCCGCTGCGAGCCATGTGGTGGGCAAAGCATTCAATGCTTATTTGTGCAGATGTCCATATCGGCAAAGGCGCTCACTTCCGGAGATCCGGTATCCCAATTCCCAAACGAGTGAATGATTCTAACTTATGGAATCTGGTGGTATTGATAGAACACTATAAACCGAGGACCATTCTATTCCTGGGTGATTTATTCCATAGCAGCATCAACCAAGAATGGGAAGAGTTAAATGACTGCCTATCTCAATTCCCTCTTTTGGAAAAATTTCTGGTGAAAGGCAATCATGAAATAGAGTCTCAAAACGCTTATGAAAAACTTGGATTTTCTGTTCATGACAATCTGAGCATTGAAAACATGCTGTTCACCCATGAACCTCCGCAACAATATCAAGCAAATTACTATACGCTTTGCGGACACTTGCACCCGGCTGTGCGCTTGACCGGCAACGCTCAACAAAGCTTACGATTACCATGCTTTTGGATGGGGCCAGAGAGAGGAGTTCTACCTGCCTTTGGTGAATTCACGGGAAGCCATACCATACAGCCGAAAAAAGGAGATCAGCTTTTCGTAATTGCTGAGGACCGTGTTGTCCGAATTGGCTAATTAGAATTGAACTTCCTTAACCATCTTCCCATTTCGCCAGTGTTCTTCCTTCACTTTCTTACCGGACTCAGAATAGTGAACTGAAATACCATTCTCCTTACCGTTGGAATAGGTTTCCGAGGTCTTCAGCTTTCCATTGGGATGGTAAAATTGCCAAAGGCCATGTTCGACGTTCCGTTTATAGTTTCCTGTCCAATTCAGTTTTCCATCGCTGTAAAAAACCTCTTCTTTCATGAGGTAACCCGTTTCTTTATCGAAAAAAAGCACGACATGATCCTTACCGTTTGAATGCTTCCGCATTACACGACGCTCCGTAGGGACATCCTGAAATGCAGTTAGCACGCATAGACCGACAAGGCAATAAAAGAGTTGTAAAAATTTCATGGCAAGTCGATGTTAAACGGCCTGAACTGAATAAAGTTACCTAAGGCCTGATAGTTACAGTGAAATTACCGGAGCAATTGATATCGCCCGGCACCGGTTCACCATCTTCTAGCTGATTCAGTGTAAACTGAAAATTCACGGTTTCTATACCACCGGAAATCGGAGCGGCACCAATTTGGAGCACTGCATTTACCGGCACGTATTGGCGCAAAGTGTCTGTTGGGTCATTGGGGTTGAACTCATCTACCCAAGCCACGAATTCACTTTCACCACTCTGCGCATCAATTGCAAAATTGCCTCCATTACCCACATCATCAACCTCGATCCAAGCACTCAAACCATGGGTAGCGGCCTCACCTTCAAGCGAAACATCAGTTGTAATGTAATAGCGACGTGACTTCGCATTGGTGGAATCGGTGAGAATATAGGTAGTTCCCAGCAAGGGATATTCCTCGCCTTGCCAAGAAAGGCTTCCGCAAGCGCAATCATAGGGAGCAGCAACATATTCCGGTGTCTTCTTACAAGAAGAAAAAACAAGGGAGAAAATGGAGACGAAAAAAACGACAACGACACTTCGCATATAGTTCAAATGTTTTCCGAAAATACGGAAAAACAGGGGGGAAAAAAGCAGCGCCGAGAGGATTAATTCACCACGCTGTTTAAATAACTAATCAATTCCTTGAGATAAGCAATCAACTTATTGGCAGCCTCAGCGGCCTTGTCAGCATTTTGTTCGGTTGCAGCTCGCTCTGCAGCATAAGCCAGCTGGTAACCCTTCTTAAAATGAAGACTAGACATAGAACCAGACTGATAGTGAGCTCGCTCCTCCATTAATTTGAAGTCCCGCTCCTCGATGGATTGCTCG
>JBIKSC010000299.1:0-3253 GCA_044348775.1 Flavobacteriales bacterium
GAGGTTGCCTCATTGACAATGTTGAGGTCTTTTTCTTCGGCTTCTTCAGCCTTTACTCGTTTCGATTCAGCCATGTTGGCTTTGTTTTAATTGTATTCTGTTTCTTGGAAAAACCAAGGCATTCACACAAACAGAAGGGGTTTTACTTGTTTGTTTCTCGCAGCCGGAATGCTAAAACTGCGACCCAAGCTTTCGCTTTCGGGGGCGCGAATATAGTGCGGACGCGTTGATTTTCAATGAAAAATGAGAAAAAAAGTACTGGGGACTGGGGACTGGGTGAGGCGGTGGATACGAGTTTTTGTGAGCGGCAAGGGTGCCAAGGCGAGCAATTGCGCAGTACTTTGTATCCAGTCCTCAGTTCCCAAAAAAGCAAAAGCCCCGTCTCCGGAGCTTTTGCGATGTTTAACCCATCGGCAATGAACAAACTGCCTTTGGTCTTTTTGAATATGATTATCCCAAGTAGGACTTCAAAATTTTACTGCGGCTCGTGTGCTTAAGACGGCGAATGGCCTTCTCTTTAATCTGACGCACACGCTCGCGTGTAAGGTCGAAACGCTCTCCGATTTCTTCCAGGGTAAGCGGGTGCTCACCATTCAAACCGAAGTACAAACGAACTACATCAGCCTCGCGGCTAGTGAGAGTGCGCAATGAACGTTCGATTTCCTTTCGAAGGGATTCATGCAACAAGTCGGTATCCGGCGAAGGAGTATCGTTGGTTTGCAATACGTCGTACATCGTGCTGCTGCTATCGTCACCGTCCTTCAATGGAGCATCCATTGATACGTGGCGACCGCTGTTGCGCATCGATTGTTTTACTTCGTCGAGTGTCATCTCCAACACTTCAGCCAATTCAGCCGGCGTTGGTGGACGTTCGAACTCCTGCTCCAACTTGGCAAACGCCTTATTGATTTTGTTGATGGAACCAATCTTATTCAACGGCAGACGAACAATACGCGATTGTTCGGCCAATGCCTGAAGAATAGACTGACGGATCCACCATACCGCATACGAGATGAATTTGAAACCGCGGGTTTCATCAAAGCGCTGAGCAGCCTTGATAAGACCTAGGTTACCTTCATTGATCAAGTCGGGCAAACTCAACCCCTGGTTTTGATACTGTTTTGATACAGAAACCACAAATCGGAGGTTGGCCTTTGTGAGTTTCTCCAATGCTACCTGGTCGCCGGCCTTAATACGCTTGGCCAACTCCACTTCTTCCTCTGCCGTAATCAGGTCTACACGACCGATTTCCTGCAGATACTTATCCAACGAAGCGGTTTCCCGGTTCGTTACCTGTTTGGTGATTTTTAACTGCCTCATGTATTGTTTTCAATTGTTTGGGGAAACTCCCCGTTTAAGCAAAAATTGTTGGGCGGAACATGCGCAATGTAAGGATAACCCTAATCACACCATATTAGTTCGCCTGAGCCTCCGGCTTTGGCATCAACACCTTGCGCGACAACTTGTACTTGCCGTTCTTAGGGTCTTTACCTATCACCTGAACCTTCACCTTATCGCCTTCCTTCAGCACATCACGCACATTCTCGATACGGTGCCAGTCAATCTCCGATACGTGCAAAAGCGCATCTTGTTTCGGAAGAATTTCTACAAAAGCTCCAAATGCCTGAATGTTCTTCACTACGCCCTCATAAATTTCTCCAACTTCGATTTGCGGAGGGAACACAATACTGCGAACGCGCTTCAATGCGGCATCCAAATTCTCCTTATTAGCAGAAGCAATCTCCACGATTCCTTTGTTGTCAACTTCGGAAATAGTGATGATCGTGCTGGTAGTTTTCTGAATTTCCTGAATAATCTTACCTCCGGGGCCAATCACAGCTCCAATCATATCGTTCGGAATTTCAAGCGAAACAATACGTGGTGCATGTGGCTTATAATCATCCGCAGGCTTATCCATGGTTTTCATCATCTCGCCCAAAATGTGCAGACGACCCTGACGTGCTTGCTCGAGAGCGTTCTTCACCATGTCCATGCTCAAGCCTTTAATCTTGATGTCCATCTGGCAAGCAGTGATACCCTTTGATGTGCCCGTTACCTTGAAGTCCATGTCACCCAAGTGGTCTTCGTCACCCAAAATGTCGGAAAGAATCTGGTACTTGGAATTGTCTTCGTTTGTGATCAAACCCATCGCAATACCTGAAACGGGTGCAGTGATTTGAACACCTCCGTCCATCAACGCAAGTGTACCTGCGCAAACAGTAGCCATGGACGAGGAACCATTCGACTCGAGGATATCTGACACGATACGGATGGCGTATGGACAAACATCCTGAGTTGGAATAACAGGCTTTAGTGCGCGAAGTGCCAAGTTTCCGTGACCAATTTCACGGCGGCTTGTGGCGCGAATCGGACGTGCCTCACCGGTGCTGTATGGCGGGAAGTTGTAGTGCAGCAAGAAGCGATCTTCACGCGGCATTACCGCACTGTCAATCATCTGCTGATCGAGCTTGGTTCCCAATGTCAAGGTTGTCAACGATTGGGTTTCACCACGGGTGAAAACACTCGAGCCATGAGCCCCAGGAAGGTAGCCCACTTCACTCCAAATAGGACGGATTTCAGTAGTGCTGCGACCATCCAAACGAAGGCCTTCGTTGAGGATCATGTTCCTCATAGCGTCCTTCAAACAGTCGTGGTGATATTTATTGAGCAAGAAGCGATTAGCATCCTTGAACTCATCTGTCAATTGAGCTTCAAAAGTCTCTTGAATCGCATGGAATGCATCCGAGCGAGTGGTCTTGTCCGAAGGTGTTTTCGCCGTAGTGTAGTAATGCTCGTAGCACTCATCCCACACGCGCTTCTTCAACTCGGCATCTTTTGGCTCGTGGTCGTAGGTGCGCTTCGGGTTGGCTTTGGCCACCTTAGAGGCCATCTCCTGTTGGGCGCGACATTGAGCCTTGATGGCTTCGTGAGCCAGTTCGAGGGCTTGAATCATTTCTGCTTCAGAAACCTCTTTCATCTCCCCTTCCACCATTACGATACTGTCGAGAGTACCGGCAACCATCAATTCCAGATCTGCGGCAGCTAATTGAGCCCAGGTAGGGTTGATAACCAACTGACCATTGATACGAGCAACACGTACTTCGGAAATTGGACCGTTGAATGGGATATCTGATACAGCGAGAGCTGCAGAGGCGGCCAAACCGGCCAAGCTATCAGACATATTCTCTTTATCGGCAGAAATCAGGTTTACAACAACCTGTACTTCCGCGTGAAAATCATCAGGAAACATCGG
>JBIKSC010000058.1:0-11887 GCA_044348775.1 Flavobacteriales bacterium
ACATCATCGAAGTGTTTGCACGTGTTCAACCGGTGGTTGCATCCAAACTTATTCTTCTGGGTGATGGCCCCGAACGTTCGCGTGCAGAACAAAAATGCCGTGAACTCAATATTGCTCAGCATGTAACCTTCGTAGGCAATCTGAAGCAACCGCAGGAGCTACTCAGCATCGGTGATCTCTTCATTCTCCCATCCGAGTCTGAAAGCTTCGGTCTGGCCGCTTTGGAAGCTATGGCATCAGGCCTGCCTGTCATTTCGACCAATACCGGAGGTTTACCCGAAGTGAACCGACATGGTGTTACCGGGATGATGAGCGACGTGGGCGACATCGATGACATGGTCAAAAACTGCATTTACTTGTTAGAAGATTCACGCAGACTGACCAAGTTTAAAAGTCAGGCAAAACGAAGGGCTCAAGACTTCTCGATCGACAAGATATTACCTTTGTACGAGCAATTGTATCAGAGGGTAATTACGCAATCATGAACCAGACAGAACCCAAATTCATAGGCAAGCGCATCCGCGTGCTGCGCGAAAAAGGAGCCATTCAAATTGAAATCAATCAGAAAATTGAGCGCTGGCAAGAGGCGATGCTATTCATGTGGATAACCGCTTGGACTTTTTGCGGAGGTGCTTTTTTGTATTATGCATTCAACGCGAGCAATCAATCAGAGCAAATTTTCTTCATCATCAGCAGTTCATTGTGGCTGTTCTTTTTCATCCGTATCACGAAGGTTTTTCTTTGGCGATTGATTGGCAAAGAAATTATTCATATTAATCGTGAGGGCTTAAGTATTCGCAATGCATTTGGATCGTGGGGTAAGACAGAGTTATTCCAACACCACAATATTTTCAAACCCGGCTTGATTAAACGAGATCCTGTTTCTTTCCTGGCATTCCTCGACGATTCGTTTTGGATTATTGGAGGTGAACGGGTCGGCTTTAGTTACTCCGGAAGGCGCATACAGCTTGGCAAGCAACTTACCGTTCACGATGCTGAACTTCTGCTACGCGTAATGGAAAGCGCAATGCGCGAGTACAAGAAGGGTTAACGCATATCAACGGCATATTCCAATGCCAACTCATACCCTCTTAATCCAAAACCGCTGATGATACCTGCGCAACGCGCTCCTGTAAGCGACGTGTGTCGCAGCTCTTCACGAGCATGAATGTTACTAATATGAACCTCGACCACCGGCGTCGAAATTGCCGCTATGGCATCGGCCAATGCAACACTTGTGTGGGTATATCCACCCGGATTCATTATGATCGCATCGTATGAAAATCCTACCTCATGAAGCTTGTTGATGAGCTCTCCTTCCACATTACTTTGAAAATACTCCAATCGTACTTCACTATAAATCTTGATTAAAACCGCGAGGTAACTCTCGAAATCCTGATGTCCGTATACATCAGTCTCTCGTTTACCGAGAAGATTCAGATTTGGCCCATTGACGATGATAATGCGTTTCGACATACTCAATCGGGTTCTGCCAGTGTGGCCTGCTTCCAGGTTTCCTCGGTTATACTTTGACCATTCCGGAAATAATAAATGGCAGTTTTAGAAACGACCTTCTTATACTTCTCCACTTTGTTACCGATTTTCACTAGGCGCTCTGTTACCATCTTGTTACCGAGCTTGTAGGAGTTTTCCGTAACCCCTTGTTTCAAGGTTTCCGTTCCTGGAATAACTTTATACTCCTCCTCTTTTCTGGGCTCACCTGCATTCTTTTCAAAGGCCTCTTTGCGGGCTTCATAGCGTTCATTAGAGGCCTTACCTTCTCGCTGACGCTCGGCAAATTCAACATCGCGCTTTTGACGTTCAATCTCAATAGCGTTTTCCCGTGACTTTATTTCCTTGCCCTCCGTGAATGCCTCTGCCTCGTCCTTTTTCTGGTCAATTTTAAGTTGAGTGTTGGTAATACGTTGGTCGGCTCCCTGTATATCGTCGCGAGTCTGAATGTCAACTTCCTTTTTCTTGAACTCCACCTGCGAAGCCTTCTGCTTTCTGCGCTGTTCACCGGTGTCACCTACCGACTGCTGCTTATCACGCGCCAACTGGGTTTTCATTGTATTCTCCGCGCGTTGGGTAGCTCCCTTTCGCTCGAATTGTTCCGTTTGCTCCTGGGTCCGCTCGTGCAACTCCTGACTTTTATCTACATTCTGCTTGCGGTAACGATCGTTTTGCTGAATGGAAGCTTGAACCTCACGTTGCTTCTCAACATTCTCCTTGTTGTCTCGAATTCGAACATCTGCACGCCTCTGAGCCTCAGTTTGCTCTCTGCCGTTATCCTTCTTCTTCCTTTCATTATCGGCTATGGCTGCATTCTGAATGCTCGCGCCAATATTCATTAACTCCGACTGGGTTTCAAACTGGTTACGCACATGCTCACGATTGATGGAAACGAGTACGTCGCTGTCCTTGTCTTTTTGCTCAAAAAAAGCCGCGTAATCGAGTACTTCCTGCTGAGTCATTCTGACCTTATTAGCATATTCCTTCTCAGCTGCTTCACGGTAATATCGCTCGACCTGATCTTCAGCTTCAACATCCACGTTGCTATCCCACTTGCGCTTTTTGGCGGCTAGCTTAGCCTCGGCAGCCAGACGGGCCTCCTCCAACTCACGTCGCTTTCTCTCCTGATCCAGACGCTCCTGTTCCAGTAATTCAGCCATGCGCTGCTCGGCGGCCAAACGCTCGGCATCTGCCGCTGCTGCAAGGGAATCAGCTAATGCCTGTGCAGCATTAGCATCGTTTTGCGCCATTTGGGCCATCAATAAGTCGATGGTTTCAATCTTCGATTTCGGATATTGAGCCTCCGGCTTCACAAGCAAAGCGGCCTCATAACGCTCGCGCGCCTCGGGCAACTTTTGTTCTGTAAACAATCCATCGGCAACTGTGATAATCTCCTGATACTCCTTCTCAATTCGCTCACGCTCCGCATTAGCTGCAGCATTGGCATCGTCCATTTCTTTCTGAGCACGACGCTCCACAATCAATGCTTCTAGTTCAGTTATCTTTTCTTTTGGAAATTGTTCCGCAGGCTTTAATTCAGACGCTGCGCGATAATGCGTTATGGCCTGTTCCAATTTATCCTCATCCTGACTTCTTGCTCCTAAAGCCAACTTGTCTTGATACTCCTTCTCGATACGCATGCGATCTGCTTCGTATGCAAGCATGTCCTTCAACGCTGATTCTGCCTTTAAAATCTGATCTTTCGGATAGCTCTCGGTCGGAAAGAGTTTTGAAGCTTCTTTATACTTCTCAATTGATACCGCGTAGTCCTTGTTCGTGAATTTCTTATCCGCATCCTCGATTATCGCATTGTAAATGCCGCGGTTTTGACCATCGGCAATGGCAAGATCAATCTTGTGAAGCATTTCCTTTTCATACGCCTGATTCTTCAGATCCTTAGCCTTTGTAAAGCGATCACGCGCGTCCGTATACTTCTTTTGCTCGAAAAACACATCGCCTTCTTCAATCAGTTTCTTATATCGAGCCTCTAAATCCTTATTCGCATTTTCTTCATCCAGCTTGGCTTGCGCCTCGGCCAACTTGGACTTAGCAGTCGGATCGTCTGGGAATATTCCCAAAGCACCACGATAATTGGTAATAGCATCGGCATACTTCTTCTCCAACATCTTTTGATTGCCGTCGCTCATGAATTTATCAAAGTCTGCCTTCAGCTTCGCCAAGTTCTTTTCTATGTCATCCAGTCGCTTGAACTCCGCATCAATTTCCTTGGCCTTTTGCTCACTATAGGCAAAATCGAATGACAAACCGTCTTCAGACGGATTATAACTCGCCTTCGCCAGCGGTTCGCGTAATAAATCGGTGTTGAAACCCTGACGGTATGGGAAAAGTGTTCCGTCAACGTTCATATCAAAACCACCGTATCGGTCTTCCTCAGGAATATTGCGAGTATCGATTCGGATTACCTTGGCTAGGTACTCTCCTGTTTTTGAAAACTTGATATCATAAGTAAAGCCCAGTGGCAACTTGAAATCATATTTTCCGGTTGTACCGGCATTGTAAGTATCGAACACCATTCCGTCCTTGAAAACTTGGACAGTGACTCCCTCCAACTTCTTCTTGGTATTTTGGTCTTTCAACTGACCAAAGACGTGTGCTATGTCATTTTGGGAAAGCCCGATGGTACTCATCAAAGCTGCACAACAAAACAGAAAGTATTTCAGTGTTCCGTTTAACATAATCCCAAAAGTTCTCCTTGAACGTAAATGTAGAGCAATTTGTTTGATTTCTGTTTGATTCAATTAAAAAAATGAATCGCTAAGAGGCTGTTAATTTCCCGAATAGAGCCAATACTACTCGCTCGCCATCCATCGCTGCGCTTACGATTCCGCCTGCATAACCAGCCCCTTCAGCACACGGATAGAGGTTTTCCAATTCCACGTGGCAAAGGTTTTCAGGATGCCGGGGTATTCGGACAGGTGAGGATGTCCTGGTTTCGGGTGCTACCAGCATTGCCCCGTCCGAAACATATCCGCGTATTTTCCTTCCAAAAACCTCAAAACCTCCGCGCAATCTCGTGGCTACCCATTCCGGTAACAGACCATTCAAATCAACCGACTCTACACCGGGCTGGTAGCTGGTTTCTGCTACAGTGCGCGATTTCCTTTGCTCGATAAAATCGACCAATCGCTGGGCAGGCGCGCGCTGCGTTGAGCCAGCCGCCATCCAGCACGCATGCTCAATAGCCCGCTGATAGTGAATACCTGCCAGCGCACCATACTGTCGGAAGTCACCCATCACCGACCAATCCACAGGTACGACAATGCCACTATTTGCAAATGGGTTGTTCCGTTTACTCGGCGACCATCCGTTGGTTACAACCTCCTCTTGCTCGGTAGCACAGGGAGCTATAATTCCTCCGGGGCACATACAAAAAGAATATACGCCCACACCACCGACCTGATGAACAAGACTATAACTGGCAGCCGGCAATGGCTCGGGCCTAATGGCACAGTGATACTGGGCAGAGTCTACAACAGACTGAGGATGCTCAGCCCGAACTCCGACAGCAAACGGTTTAAACTCGATGAGAATATTTCGATCGTTGAGCAATTGAAACACATCTCGAGCGCTGTGTCCGGTCGCAAGAACGTAGCTGTCAGCTTTAAGAGCTCTACCATCCGAAAGTATAATAGAATGAATGCTCCTACCGTCATGATGAATGTCTATCATCCGAGAATCAAAATGAACCTCACCACCCATATCGACTATCTTATTGCGCATGGCTTCAATTATGCCCGGCAACTTGTTCGTCCCGATATGCGGGTGTGCATCTGAAAGGATTTCATCGGAAGCCCCAAACTGGACCAAGGTTTCTAAAATTGACCGAACATCTCCCCTTTTAGTGCTTCTTGTGTATAGTTTTCCATCGGAATAGGTGCCTGCGCCACCTTCCCCAAAACAATAATTGGAGTCCGGATTAACGCGATGCTCACGGTGAATGGAAACTAGATCGCGTCGCCTAGCTCGAACGTCTTTTCCCCGTTCCACTACAATGGGCTGAATGCCCAATTCAAGACACTTCAGCGCCGCAAATAATCCGGCCGGACCAGCACCAACAATTAATACTTGCTTGTGGGAGGAATTCACCCGCTGAAATTCCCGAGTACGAAAAACAGGTGGGACCAACTCCCCATGCAAGTAAATGGCAACCTTGTAATTAATCTTGATGGATCGTCCTCTGGCATCAATAGATTTTCGCAAAATGCGAAAAACAGAGAGTTTTTGATTTTTCGACAAGGATGCCTCGACCGCACCTTGCAATCCCTCCGAAACAAGCTCCGGAAGCGTCAGCGTAATTTCTTTTTCAATAGCCATAATGTGTTGGACTATTCATCCAAAAAATGGAATTAATAAAACAAAAGCCCTCGCGGGCTCTTGGTATAATGTTACTTCAAAAATTCAACCTTCGGTTTTGTGCCTTCAAACCAATTTGGCAAACCCCAAAGCCCTGAACGCATCTTATTGCCCTTGGCGTCTTGGGTTACAACTGCAAGTTCTTTTCTTGCCTTCATATTAGCGAGAATCACCGAAATATACTTACCCAAATCAGAGCGTGATTTACCGGGATATAAACCTGCTAATTTATCCGTGATCACCGAATTTGTGGTGAATCGCGCATTCTTACCTACAATTTCCTGGATTTTCTCAGCGAGATTTGGTATGCGATTGCGAGTTCCTGGCTTCTTTGCTATCGGTTTTGAAGCAGACTTCGATACAGGCTTTGCTACCGATTTTGCCTTGATACCCTTGGCCGCAGTTTTAACAGACTTCGATGCAGAAGCAACTACAGCTTGTGCTTTTTCAACTTTGACAGGCTTCACTGCTTTAGCAGGCCTGCCTCTTTTCGCTGCAACCGGCTTTACTACTGTCTTTTTAACTTCCTCTGCTGACTTTACCTCCGCAGCTACTGCAACTTTAACAGTCTTTGTTTTCGGGCCGGGCTTCTTTGAGCCGGGCTTATTCTTTGCTCCCGGCGGACGACCTCGCTTACCGGTCTTTACCTTTACTTCAGAACCCAACATTTCTTGAAGAGTTGGAATTTTAGCCTTACGACCGCGAGTGGAACCAACGCGATCCAATATTTGATAGGCTTCTGAAAGAGCATTATACTCCTTTTGAATAGACTCCATTCTATTACGAATTTGAGCGAGATAAATAGCTTTTGCCATCTTGAGGATTTTATTGCTGCAAATGTATGCATCACAACGACTTTACAATCAAAAAAATGACAACTTTTGTCATATTCATTAAATATTCAATCACATAATTCCAATCAATTTCACAGCATTTATCCGGAAGTATAATAATGATATTCTTGTCATTCAAGATGCGCTAACATTTACCGACATGTTCTGTAAGCCTTCAAAATATGCTAATTTCACGGCCAAAATATCGGTATGCCTGCATTACGAAAACCTGTTCTGAAATTCAGCAAGAACCACGGATTGAGCAACGATGATCTGCTCCGCTTATATAAAGCCATCTTACTACCCCGCCTTATTGAAGAAAAAATGCTTAGCCAATTGAGGCTTGGTAAGATTTCCAAATGGTTCAGCAGCTTCGGACAGGAAGCTATTTCCGTAGGTGTCGCCTTGGCCATGGAACCGGAAGAGTTCATTCTGCCGATGCACCGCAACCTGGGCATTTTCACCGGAAGAAATCTCCCACTCGATCAGCTTTTCATGCAGTTCCAAGGTAAAGAAAGAGGGTTTACCAAAGGCCGCGACCGTTCCTTTCACTTCGGCACAAAACAGCATAAGGTGGTCGGTATGATTTCACACCTCGGACCACAATTGGGCATAGCCGATGGTATTGCCCTAGCCAATAAACTGGGAGGGCAAGAAAAAGCAACGATTGTTTTTTGTGGGGATGGCGGCGCAAGCGAAGGTGATTTTCATGAGGCGCTCAACGTGGCCTCCGTTTGGGACCTGCCTGTGATTATCGCCATCGAGAACAACTCGTGGGGATTGTCAACACCAAGTCGCGAACAATTCCGTTGTGCTCAATTTATAGACAAGGCCATTGGTTATGGAATGCCGGCAGAAGATGCCATACAGGTAGATGGCAACAATATTATTGAAGTTTACAATGCCGTGCGTAAGGCAGCTGAAAGCATTCGAAAGCGTCCACGTCCGATTTTAATGGAGTTCATGACGTTTCGCTTGCGCGGACACGAAGAGGCCAGTGGCACGAAATATTATCCCGAAGGACTCATTCAGGAATGGGAAAAAAAAGACCCCGTCGACAATTATGAAGCCTGGCTCTTTGAAAAAGGAATTATCGATGAAGAATCAGAAGGCCAGATACGCTCCGAGCTAAAGCAACAAATTAATGATGCTCTTAAGATTGCGTATGCAGAGCCCGACATTGAGCCCGAAACACACAAAGAAATAACCGATGTATACGCTCCTTTCTCCAACACGAATATCGCACCGGTAAATCCCGAAACAAGTGAGCGTCGTTTTATTGACGCAATTAGCGACGGCCTGAGAACCAGTATGAAGCGCCATGAAAAACTGGTGCTCATGGGACAAGACATTGCAGACTACGGAGGAGTATTTAAAGTGACGGAAGGTTTTGTCGGCGAATTCGGAAAAGAACGGGTGCGTAATACACCGCTTTGCGAATCCGCTATTGTCGGGGCCGGGCTGGGACTTTCTATCAGCGGCTGGAAGGCTATGGTAGAAATGCAGTTCGCGGATTTTGCGACCTGCGGCTTCAATCAAATTGTAAACAACCTGGCCAAGCTGCACTATCGCTGGCAGGAAAACGCCGACGTGGTTGTGCGCATGCCAACGGGTGCCGGCATGGCTGCAGGACCTTTTCATAGCCAAAGTAACGAAGCCTGGTTTGCCCACACCCCCGGATTGAAAGTCGTTTACCCGGCTTTTCCTTACGACGCTAAAGGCTTACTCTGCCAAGCGTTTGAAGACCCCAATCCGGTCATCTTCTTCGAACATAAAGGCCTATACCGAAGCATTTCGGGGCAGGTTCCCAACGAGTTCTATACCGTTCCTTTCGGAAAAGCTCAATTAATCACCACCGGAGATCAGTTCACTATTGTCACTTACGGGCTGGGAGTTCATTGGGCGATGGATTATTTGAAAGAACATCCGGAACAAGAGGCGGACCTGATCGACCTCCGCACATTGTTACCTCTTGACATGGAGACCATCTACCAATCTGTGAAAAAGACGGGACGTGTCATTGTACTGCATGAAGATTCTCTCACGGGAGGAATCGGTGGCGAAATCGCAGCACGCATCGGCGAACACTGCTTCGCAGATTTGGACGCTCCGGTGGTTCGATGTGCCAGCTTGGACACTCCCATTCCGTTTAACGCGGAACTGGAAAAGAACTTTTTGGCGAATCGCTACTTAGAACAAACCATCGATAAACTCCTTCAATTCTAGATCACATCTATTCGCGGTAAATTCATAAAAGAGTAACACATCATTCACGCGGGACCAACAACGAGGTTTGACTTTTGTCCATCCCTCATCAACCCCGTTGGAAGAAAAAATTGTATATAACGATTTTGAAAAAGACCTTGCTCATTACACGAGAGCACTAGGCCATCCTGCGAGAATTGCTGTGTTGATTGAAATCGCCAAAAGGGGCTTTGTTGTTCGGGGGGAGAACATAGATGTACCCCAACTTTCTCAGGCTACCGTGCTTCAACATCTGAGAGAGTTAAAACGAGCAGGCCTGCTTCAAGGTCGTATTTTCGGAGCGAAAGCAGAATACAAGTTAGATCTTGACAACCTTCGAAAATTCGATGAGCAATTCCATGCTTTTATGGAGCACTTTAAAAAGCCTTAATACGTTCGTAACCGAGCGTTAACATCCGTTTTTCTTGTTCTTTCAACCTTTGCAGCATGAAATTCGGATTACTTCTGACTGCATGCCTTCTACCATTGAGCATCCTTGCATCAATCGCTGATGCAGGACCTAATCCGATCAAGCGTACCATCGAATGCCAAATACTTGACGCGTCAACCGGCGAGGCTTTGACGGGAGTTCAAGTATCAATCGCAGGCCATGATGTAGCGACCTGGACTGATGAAGAAGGAAAGTTCAGCATCGAACTTGCTCCCGATGACAATTCAACTCTCACTTGCTCATTGGTTTCATTTGAAACCATTTCTCTGGAACTCACAGACCTTCAGAATGGTGCTGTTTTGTTTTTAAACGAGAAGTAAACATACACGTATTGAAACTTTTAACATTGTAAGCGGAACCTTTGTGTTAATTAATCGTTATGTTTGCGTGAACCCAAGGTAAACCACCCCTTCGGTGCGCTCAAAAAATGACACGAATTACTCTGCTAGTTTTAACCTGCACTTTCTTTAGCGCATTCCTTTCAGCACAAAACCCAATTCTGAAAGAGGGTATCTATATCGACCTTGACGGTAAGCCATTCACCGGAAGCGCAACATTGGAAGACAATTCAGTTCAGCCGGTTCAAAAACAATATATCGAGGTGAAAGATGGATTACTGGATGGTGAGATCAAGTACTTCCACGCCCAAGGATATGTAGAAGAAATTGGCCAATACAGCCATGGAAAAAAGGACGGCATTTGGCTGCAGTTCGCCTCCAATGGCCAACAACTAGGTGAAGCGTTCTACAAAGACGGCCAGAAAGACGGTATATGGACAGTTTGGGACGAAAAAGGTGTGAAACGATATCACATGGTATACAGCATGGGTAAAAAAGTAGACACTTGGAAAATGTGGGACTCCAATTCCGTATTGGTGAGCGAACGAGTCTACAAAGAATAACCAAGCTTCCGACATAACTCTGCGTTATTCGCATTTAGATAAGGTCCATCTAAATCGGCCCAATCGCACAAAAAAGTCAAATGCTCTGCTGCATTGCAACCAATGCTTGATTCACTCATACAACCAATCAACGCTTTTCTTCGCTGGGCATTTGTCGCCTGCAATTGCTTCAGCGCCGGCGTAATGCCACCGCATTTTTGCAATTTAACATTTACACCATCAAAGACCTGAAGAACCTCATCGAGATCTTCCATTCTGCAGCAGGCCTCGTCAGCTATCACGGGTATCGAGGTCTTACCGGCCAGCAAATAAGAAAGCTCCCGATCATATTTGTGAAACGGTTGCTCTATCAAAACACACTTTTCGGACTCCAAAAAATCCAGTACCGCAAAGGCCTGCTCTATCCGATTCCAGGCCTGATTGGCGTCAATAGCAAATGGCGCATTAGACATTCGGCGGTAACTCTTCAGCCTTTCAAGATCCGAATTACCGTCAAGCTTTATTTTAAACAACCCGAAGCCATAAGCTTGTGCTTGGCTAATCTTCTCTCTCATCTCCCGCTCTGCAGAAACCCCCAGGGTATACGTATGAGGGATCGTCTTCAACTCTCGAGAATCATCCATCAGGGAGGCCAAAGAGCATTCGGCCTGTGACAAATAAATTTGCCATCGAGCCATATCAAGTGCTGCCAAAGCAGGCATGATGTCCGGAATAATTGACAACAAACCTTGAAACCACTGCTCCGGCACTTCATACTCCAACGCCTCCTTAATGCCTGGACGCGATAGCGCTTGCATTACGTCATTCACACCTACACCCAGATAGGGCGGAAGTGTTGCCTCCCCAAAGCCAATTGCATCGTCCATGCGCATGACAACAAAAACTACGTCCGTTCCTAGACGCTCACCATGCGCAATTCGAAATGGATACTGGAATCGCAAAAAATCGACGTGATACTCAAGCTTAATCATAAGGGAATACTCACGCAAAAAGGAGGGTTGTATAGACTCGGTTTGTTATAATGCTGCCCATCCTCACTTATATAAGAGAATGCAGCTCCTGCCTCTTCTACCAGCAAGTGTCCCGCCGAAGTGTCCCACTCCATGGTTGGTCCACTTCTGTAATAAACATCGGCAAGTCCTGATGCGATATAGCAAAACTTCAAAGCACTGCCTATCTTGAGATAACTCGTAACCGGAAATTGTTTCAGCCATACTGATTCTGCCTCGCAACCGTGAGAACTGCTCCCTACGGCAATCCAGTCAGAACTTTTACTGTTCACACGAATAACGCTGCTTCCAATACCGTCATGCACAAAAGCTCCTTGATGCTTTTTCGCCCAATAGGTATTACCTGTAAGCGGCACATGAATAAAACCTAGCACAGGTGCGGCATTTTCAATGAGTGCCAAATTGATCGTAAACTGTCCATTACGCTTAATAAACTCTTTGGTGCCATCGAGAGGATCGAGACACCAATAACGCTTCCAGGTTCTGCGCACCTCATATTCAGTTTGCACTGACTCCTCAGACATAATCGGAATAGCCTCATCAATCTTCGCCAATTCAGCGA
>JBIKSC010000300.1:0-3242 GCA_044348775.1 Flavobacteriales bacterium
TGTGCGAAAGCACCGCATCGAAGCCATCGCAATAGGCAATGGCACTGCAGGTCGCGAGACCGAACAGTTTGTTCGAGGTCTTGAATTCGAACATCCGGTGGTGGTGCACATGGTGAATGAAAATGGTGCTTCCGTTTATTCAGCGTCGGAAGTAGCGCGCGAAGAATTTCCGGACAAGGACATCACCTTGCGTGGCGCCGTTTCTATTGGCAGAAGGCTCGCCGATCCATTGGCGGAGTTGGTGAAAATAGATCCCAAGGCCATTGGTGTTGGGCAATACCAGCACGATGTAGATCAAAACAAGCTCAAGCAAAGTTTGGATGTTGTGGTGGAAAGTTGTGTGAACCAGGTTGGTGTCAATCTCAATACCGCCAGCAAAAGTTTGTTGACCTACGTTTCCGGGTTGAGCGAGCAAACGGCGCAAAACATTGTGGAGTATCGCAACGAACATGGCGCGTTCACATCGCGACAGGAACTGAAGAAAGTTCCAAGGTTGGGTCCAAAAGCGTTCGAGCAATGCGCAGCATTCACGCGCATACCGAATGCAAAGAACATTCTCGACAACAGCGCGGTGCATCCGGAGAGTTATGAGATTGTAGAGAAAATGGCGAAGCATTATGCATGCACGATTGCCGATCTCATTCACAATGAACAACTGCGCAAGAGCATCAAACCCGAATGGTTCGTTACCGAAAAGGCAGGCTTGCCCACCATTCAAGACATACTGAATGAATTGGCGAAACCGGGTCGCGATCCACGTCAGTCGTTGAAAGCGTTTGCATTCGCCGATGTGAAAAAGCCGGAAGATCTGTATGTGAATATGGTACTACCCGGCATTGTCACCAACATCACACGCTTCGGATGCTTTGTCGACATCGGCGTAAAACAAGATGGCATGGTACACATCAGCCAGATGGCCGATCGTTTCATTTCAGACCCTTCAACGGTTGTAAAGCTTCAGCAACACGTGAAAGTGAAAGTGCTGGAAGTCGATACCGACCGCAAGAGAATCAGTCTTTCGATGAAAGGTCTGTAGAAGTTGATTATCTGATTTGTATTGGCCGATAAAAGCCCATGGCAAATGCCAACAGCTGTTTCGGCACGGATTACGCTTCGCTAAACCCGCGCCTTTGGGTCGCTTATGGCTTACAGGCCTCACCCCCGGCCCCTCTCCAAAGGAGAGGGGAATGCCCTTCGCGCGTGCAGAAAAATTTCACAAGCGATTGCCTTTTCCTTCGAGTAAAAATCTAGCTGCTCACCAACGGTTCCCCCCCTCTCCTCCGGAGAGGGGCCGGGGGTGAGGCCTCTAAGCCATAAGCAACACATACACCTTGCGAGAAAACGTAAACCACCTTTTGCCAAGGTCTTTCATAGAATCTCATCCTCGAAAAAAATCCCGCGGATCGGCCGCAATAAAATCTTGCCAGGTAATGCCACGGTCGTCGAGTTGGAGCAATTGCGCATGGGGAAACTTGGCGGAGAAGTTTTTGAGGCCCGTGATTTTATCATGCCCCGATTTCACCTCCAATGCCAAAAGTTGATTGCCTCTGCGAAGAACAAAATCGACCTCGGCATGACCTTCATTCCAGTAACTGATTTCGAGGTCGGAACCGGCATGCGATAGTAAATGAGCACCAACGGCCGACTCCACTCTTCGTCCCCACTGAATACGGTCGATTTGCGCCTCTGCAAACGACTGGTTCGCAAACACACTCATGAGCGCGTTATTTTGAACTTGGAGTTTGGGGCTGCTTGCTCGGCGACGCATTTCCTGATTTGCAAATTTGGGCAATCCCGTGAGCAGGCCTGCAGCCCCAAGCAATTCCAAGTAGTGAGCAAGGGTTACTGTATTACCTGCATCTTGAAGCTGGCCTAGCATTTTGGTATACGATACCGTTTGAGCACTGTAGCGCGCACCCAACTCAAACACGCGACGCAGCAAGGCCGGTTTGTCGATGCGCGTCATCAGCAGCACATCTTTGGTGATGGTCGTTTCAATGAGGGCATTACGAATGTATTCAGCCCAGCGTGCCTCATCACTACGGAAGCCCATGGAGCCGGGGTAAGCACCGAAGTAAACGTATTGCTCGGGTGTACTATCGAATGCTTCCTTCAATTCACTGAACGTCCAGTGCGACATATACGTCTGCTCAAATCGGCCTGCCAGCGACTCGGTAGTTCCTCGTTGCAACAACCAATGCGAAGAGCCAAGCAGCACCAGCGCAAATGGCATGGTTTGATTGAATTTGGCCTCATCATACAATCGCTTGATTCGCTCACTCCATTGAGGTATTTTCTGCACCTCATCAATTGCCAACACAACGCGCCGATTCGATTTAGCGGCAACAATGGCCGCACGTTGCCACCATTGATCGAGCCGCGACGTGTCGTCTCCATCTTCAGCGACCACATACACCCCTTCAAATGCCGCATCGGCAAACAGTTGTCGAACAACCGTCGTTTTACCCACCTGCCGTGGCCCGGTAATGAGCTGTATAAAACACTCCTTTTCGAGGAGTCTGTGCCTCAATTGCGTGAAATAATGACGCTTAAATTCAACCATAAGACAAAGATAATCAACATCTTCCAAAACTACTCAGTGTACTGAGTAAATTTACTCAGTACATTGAGTAGTGGATGAGTCGAAACTTTGAGTCAAAATCATTACAACATCCCAACGTTTCGGGCTTCAATCGTGGAGATAATCGCTCCACAAAGCCACAATTTCATTCAATTTCATTCAACTTTCTAAAATTCTCCATTTTTCTTATTTTCAACTACTTATAAGCAATTTTAGGAAAAACAGAGCTCTAACGGAATTGCATAAAATCGCATGATTTTAACATTTGGTGGGCTAGATGTGGGCTAGATTTTGAAAATTTTGACCGACTTTTGGCGTATGAAAATCTTCCAGTTTCTAATCCAAAACAAGAAAAAAGATGGTAGCGCAATCATCTATGTTCGGATGCGCGTAGGTCGTCTAATTGATATCAAACAAAGAACCATGCTTCACGTGCCCGTCAAAAATTGGGACGATAAAAGCGGCACGGTCAAAAATGCAAAAACGGACGACCTGAAAGAACTAGCCGTTACACTCACCGATATTCGATTAAGGCTGGAACATGCATACCTGCGTGCAGAGCGTGTGCATGAGAATATTGATAAGGATTGGTTGAACCGCGCGCTAAACGAAACCGAACAAAAAAATGAGAACGGCCTTCCTGAGACGCTCGCAGAGTACT
>JBIKSC010000301.1:0-3225 GCA_044348775.1 Flavobacteriales bacterium
CTGCCGGTTTTTCGCTGCGCATAATGTCGAGCGCGATCACAAACGTTTCAGTTCCTCCGCCCTTGTATTTCACTTCTACTTCCAATGGCATAATCATATCGCCCTTGCGAACAATTGCAACATCTGTGACGCTAGTAGTGCCGTTAACCATCGCGATGCCGTAGTCAATCGTTTTGGTAGTATTCACGAAATACTCGTTGTACCAGTCGAGCTCCATCCCGCTGCGCTTTTCCATTACGCGTATCAAATCGTACGGGTCGGGGTGGCGAAATTTGAACGCATTAAAATAATCGAGAAGCCCGGCGCGAAAAGCCACAGGACCCATGATGTATTCCAACTGTGCGAGATACACTTCGCCCTTGCTGTAAGCTGCTGTTCCGTATGCGTAGTTTGTTATGTAATGATCCGCATGTGTGTCCAGAGCTTCCTCTTTCCCTTCACGCACAATGACGAGATAGCCGTTGAATGCACTTTTGTGTCCGCTGGGCATGCCGGATCTAAAAAGATGGTCCATTGTTTCCTGCGTAGCAAAACTGGTGAACCCTTCATCCATCCAGCAGTACAAACTTTCGTTGGTCGCCAATACACCCTGGTACCATGAGTGCGCTGCTTCATGCACAGTTACTCCAGTTAGACTCGGTAATTTGCGATTGCCGGTAATGAGCGTGGCCATTGGGTACTCCATGCCGCCATCTCCTCCTTGTATAATGGAGTAATCGGAGTAGGGGTATTTGCCGTAATTGTTGCTCAGAAAGGTGAATGCCTTAACTGCTAGTGGCTGCATTTCTTTCCAAACAGATGCGTAATCAGCATTTTTCTGATAGAAGAAGTGCAGCATCGGTCCGTCGGGTACCTGTGCCTGATCGTGCGCGTAGTCGGGATCGGCCGCCCACACAAAATCATGGACGTTGTTGGCCTTGAATCGCCAGGTGTTATTGTCGCCTTCCTGCGGTTTGAGTTTGGCTCCCTCCGCTGCGTATCCACAACCTATTTCGGTGGCGTTTTGCAGGACTCCTGTTCCGGCAACCACATATTTTTTATCGATGGTGATATTCACCTCAAAGTCGCCCCAAATGCCATAAAACTCTCGCCCGATGTAAGGGTTGGCGTGCCAGCCGCGTGTATCGTATTCGCACATTTTCGGATACCACTGGCTCATACTGTAATCAATGCCTTCGCTATTGCTGCGACCTGAGCGGCGTATTTGAAGAGGAACTTGTCCTTCATAGTCGAGTTCGAAGGCCGCCTTGCCACCGGGTGCAATAGGCTTTGCGAGGGTCACTTCAAGGATGGTTTCGCTTTCGAGCGCACTGAGCACTTTGCCGTCTTGCTGGATGCGCGTTACATGTAAATAGCCTGTTTCTTCAGGCTTCAGCTTAGAGATGCGATCCGACACACGGCCATCGGGATCTACGATCGTGCGCGAACGCACGTCCATAGCGCTGCCCGGCTGAAAGGCGTTGTTGTATAGATGAAAGAAGACTTTCGTGATGGCGTCGGGCGAGTTGTTGATGTAAATGAGTCTCTCCTTTCCGGCATAGCGATGATTGGTGTGGTCGAGGTTTACGTCGATGGCGTAGTTCACACGTTGTTGCCAGGTTGCCTGCTGAGCCACAATATCCGTTGCGAGCAATAAACAGAGTATCGAAATTACGAGTTTGTGCATAAAGAGATAATTCGCTAGTGTTCTGCTAATCGTTTTTACAATTGGTTTTTTCTATGATGTAAAGCGGTCGTTGTAGGACGTTTCGATTAATTCGGCTAATGTATTCACCAATTACACCTACGGAGATTAATTGTATTCCTCCTATGAACATGGTACTAACGATTATGGATGTCCAACCGGTTACGGTCCGCCCTAATATGAAGTGAGAATAGCAGGCGTATGCAATGATGGCAAAAGAGACAATAGAAAATGTAAATCCGAGCTTTGTAACAAATTGAAGCGGTCTGTCTGAAAAACTTGTGATTCCATCCATAGCGAAGCGAAGCATTTTACTCAATGGATATCCCGACTTTCCATATTTGCGATGATCTCTATCGAAAAGTACTTCTGACTGTTTAAAGCCTAACCAAGCAATCTGACCGCGAAGAAATTTGTTTTGTTCAGGCATTTGTTTGAGGTACTCGACAACTTTTCTGTCTATTATTCGAAAATCACCTGTATCTAAAGGAATGTTGATATGTGTTAGACTTTTGAGTAATCGATAAAACAGCTTTGCTGTTGTTTTTTTAAATATACTTTCCCCATTGCGTTTTTTCCGTTTTGCATAAACTACGTCGAATCCTTCTGAGTATTTTCGATGTAAGTCAACTATTAACTCCGGTGGGTCCTGAAGGTCACCGTCTATGATTACTACTGATTCTCCTTTGGAGGCATCTAAACCTGCAGTCACAGCTATCTGATGGCCGAAATTTCTGCTGAAGTTTATATAGAAGACACTCGAGTCTTGGTCACTCAGTAATGTGATTATCTCCAGTGAGTTGTCTTTACTGCCGTCATTAACAAAAATAAGTTCATGGTTTTCCGATATCTGCGAAACGGACTTCTTAATTCGCGCGTATAGCTCAGGTATTATCTGGCTTTCATTGTAAATCGGGATAACTACAGAGATGTCGACTTTCATGATGGTTGGTTAAGCTCAAGTTCAATTCCTTTTTTGTCTTTTGGTGGCGAACAAACCAATTGAGTGTTTCGCATTACGATCGGTATAATGCACAAGGCGGAGATAAAGCTGCGGTCGAAAATAGGCACGCCGTATTTTTCTTGTTGTGAAAGAGTTAGTGTTTTCTAGTGGTAAAAATAAGCCTTACGGTTTGGACTATGTACTTCAAAGATGCCGCATGTCATGGATTGCATGTTTTTAATTCATTACGAGTAAAAAAAGGTTGTTTACTAGTATGAGAAGTTTTTCGATGCGGTTCATGTTTAATGTGAAACATGTTTAATCGTGTGATGATCCCTCGTTCACTTCTAAGAACCTCAAATCCTTCCCAAACGTTTCCGGCAATACCAATAACGAAAGCAGAGACAGCAGTAAACAAACACCGCCAACAACCAGTGCTGCATTGACTTCGCCCATGGAGCCTGCAAGCGCCTTGAACGATAGTACAATAGGCACAGTGGCGCCGCGAACGAAGTTGGGTACGGTGGTGGTTACCGTTGCCCGAATGTTAGTGCCGAACGTTTCGGATGCAATGGTTACAAACAGCGCCCAATAGCCG
>JBIKSC010000302.1:0-3219 GCA_044348775.1 Flavobacteriales bacterium
AACAGGCGGATTCATGATATTGATGGGGCAAGAGGCAATGCAATCATCACCTGAGTATGTGAAAATAACCGGCAATACTTCCATAGAATTCCACATTGAGCACGTAATAATAGACCCCCTCCGGTAAGTCATCACCGGTCCAGTTATTCTTGTAATTGGAACGTTCAAAAACGACAGTACCCCAACGGTTGTAAACATATAGGTGATTATTGGGATAGTACTGTAATTTATCAAAGACCAGTGTTCCATTTTGAGCATCGCCATTGGGTGTAAATACGTTGGGCGCAGTTAGAGAAGACGTTGTTATTTCGAAGTCTCGACAAAGCGTATCGGGGCATCCACCGTTGCTGATAGCTTCCAAACAGATTGTATGCAAGCCCAGCTCTCCAATTGAATAACTGGTGGAGCTTCCATATTGTACTGCGTTGCCATCGAGTGTCCAAATCCACTCAGCAAGGTTTCCCGCAGTGATGGTGCTTTCATCTGCAAAGAAGGTGGGCACGTTCTGGAAGCCCGGTTCGGGAGCAATGCTGAAAGACGCAAGGGGAGAAGGCAATACTTCGACCAATAGACTCAGGGTATCGGAGGGGCAGTTGTTCCAATTTGTATTGATTTTATAAATGAGGCTGTCAATGGCGGAGTCCGTGTTACTGGCGAGGATGGAAATCGTACTTCCATTGCCCGAAGCTCCATTTCCGGTCCAGGTAAGTGAATATTCCGGGGCGCATGACTGAACGGATATTTCTTCCACGATATCACTGCATACTTGAACCGGCGATGGGTCGCTGATGCTGGGAGCTGCCTTAATGTTGAGCGTTTCTTCTTCCAATCCTGTGACCACATTACCGCATGCATCTGTTATGGTCGGAACGGGAACGTCCAGGGAAAAAGGCTCAGGACAAAACTCGGGACAGCCGGGCCATTGCAAGTTCAAATCCGTTATTGATCCGGATAAATCACAAGGAGAGGATTGAGCAACGATGGAATCAGCTGCTAGCCATGGGTGTGAAATCGTGTAAGGTGGCACACCATATTTTGTTCTGACTTTTCCTTCAAATGTGCACTGACTCGAGCAAATGGGGGTGCCAGACACGGTAAACTCTAGGCCATAGGTTTCGACTGTTCGGCCTTCTACAAATGCTGTGAATGGCCATAGCGTAGTAGTAGGGTTGTAAAAAATATAGGAGTAGTTACAATCACCCTCGGGAGTGTACCGTCCAAGATGCATCCGGAAGTAAAACGATTGTTCGCTGCAAGAGGGAGCGAAACAGCACAACAAGGGATCGCGAAAATCGAAAAGCTCGAGATAGGCTGTTCCTGCTTGCAATCCGTTGGGTGGGTCCACCTCGAATGTTTCGCTGCTATCGCAGTTTGTACTGAAGAACATAGAGCCGTCCATCATAATGGCGCCGGCTAAAGGCTCTGCCCAATAACTGGCGGTAACGAAGCATCCCGTAACGGTTACCTGAGCTGGAATAGTTACCAGAAGGCTGTCTGCGTTGTACTCGGGTATAAAACAAGAGAGCATTACGTTGTCTCCAAAAGCCGCAGTTGGGCCTACTACTATTGGGTCAATAGTGACAGGATAGGCGCGTTCTTCGTGTTGAAGCCAACTATTGGGAATGTGCACGGATAGTGTAATCCTGTTCTGTTTAATCACCCAGGTATAGCCGGCCACAATTCGATTAGAATTGCGCTCCCAGGTTTCATTACGATCAAAACAGAGCGCCGGCAAAATTGACGCGATATGATTTTTTTGTTCATCCAGAAAGTGAAGTGGCCCTGTCCAACGATTGTTTTCCCAGCGGCCTTCATGCGATATAGTTTCTACCGTTACGGGTGTTTGAAAGTCGATGCTTTCGGTGAATGTTGTGAGTTCGTCTGTATCGGTTGGTGTTTCAGTTAAAATGAAGCTGTACTTCAGGGCGTTTTCGAAGGCTATTATTTCTTTGGTGATGAATGGAAGTTGTGATGAAGCATGAAATGTTGTTGATTCAATTTGGGTGCAGTTAAAAGTCAAATCAATGTCATTCACGCTGCATTCCTTTCCCATGTGCATTTCGAAAGTTTGATTGAAGTCTGTAATAAACGATGCGTTTTGCATGACTCTTACAGGATGCGGTTGTTGCACAGACTGCCAGCCGCCATCGGCTGCAGTGCAATTGGGATCGATTCGTTGCCAGCCGTTGTTTTTTTGAAAGTGGATGGGTTTCTTGCTGTTCTCGATTATAATGCGACCATCGGCATGCTTCCAGAAAGCATGATGTGCATCTCGGTCGCCCTCGATTTCCTCCCATTCGTGACGAGCAGTAAAGAAGGAATGAGTGTCTGATTGCTGAGGTTTTTCCAATATGGAATGGGCAGGGAACTGAGCAAACGATGAAATAGAGCAGAGCAATGCAAGAAGACAAAGCAGTATTCGATACATGGCGTTACGAATTAAGGTTTAATCAAATGTACGTGTAAGGACTTTGCAATAAATGGGAGCTTGCAAGACGCAACTACGCCGCCTGCCTACAATCCCACAATCCTTTGTCACACACACCGTAAATTTACCGGAAAAAGAATTGAACACATGAGAACAAATCACGAAATAGACTTTCGCATTTTCGGAGAGGAAATGCAATGTGTAGAGATAGAGTTAGATCCGCAGGAAACGGTGGTGGCGGAGTCGGGAGCATTCATGTATATGGATGATGGAGTGCAGATGGAAACTGTTTTTGGGGACGGTAGTCAACAAGCAGGCACCGGGTTTTTCAGTAAAATAGTGGGTGCAGGCAAGCGCTTGCTCACCGGCGAGAGTTTGTTCATGACCACCTTCACCCATCGCGGAATGGGCAAAGCGAAAGTTGCTTTCGCATCTCCATATCCGGGAAAGATTATCGCGCTCGACTTACAGCAGTTGAATGGCAAGATTGTATGTCAAAAGGATTCCTTTTTATGTGCGGCAAAGGGCGTGTCTATCGGTATTGAGTTTCAGCGAAAATTGGGAACGGGTCTATTCGGGGGCGAAGGTTTTATCATGCAAAAAATAGAAGGTGATGGCATGGCTTTCTGTCATGCGGGCGGCCACATTATGAAGCGTGATTTGCAGCCGGGCGAGACGTTGAAGATTGATACAGGCTGCGTGGTGGCTTACACACAAACAATCGATTACGACATTCAATTTGTGGGAGGCATTAAGAATACACTGTTTGGCGGCGAGGGCTTTTTCTTCGC
>JBIKSC010000303.1:0-3217 GCA_044348775.1 Flavobacteriales bacterium
GTGGCAAATGTAGTGCACGCTAACATTCAACAGAATGTATATTTGAAAAATGTTCGGCAAGTGTCTGATATCGCTACTAATTCTGCTTTTCACAGCTTTCTCAAGCTATGCCCAACTCACCGCAAGCGATTCTCTTTTCATCAATCAACTGAATCGAACGTGTGAACTGAATGCCTTTCAGCTATCAGCAGTCGATACGCTGATGAAGTCGACCGCTGTTCAACTTAAACAACTGGACAAAGAAATGAGCAAGGTATCTCGCTCTTCTATCAGTGATGATGAGAAGAACACACGTCAAAATGAAATCCGTAAACAAAAGAAAGATGCGCTTGAAGGTCGCGACATGGCCATTGCATTTATGCTCGACGATCGCCAGCGACGCATTTTCAACGAACAAATAAAACCATCGAAACCCGCTGTATTGCACATGGGCATGAATCACGATCGTGCCAACTGCAATGTATGCGTCGTCAAATAGCATGAAATCACTTTCCCTCTTTTCCCTCGTCACGCTGGCCTTTGTCGTAGCCGCTTGTCACTCTAAAAAAGACACTACCGGCAATACCGCATTGACAGAAAACCCGGAAGCCCACAACTTGAAATTGCCTTTCGATGGCTTTCAATATGTGAACCCGTTTATTGGAACAGGAGGCCATGGTCACACCTATCCAGGTGCTACCGCTCCGTTTGGCATGGTACAACTTTCACCCGACACTCGCCTCGAAGGATGGGACGGTTGCGGAGGTTATCACTACGACGACGAATACATCTATGGATTTTCGCACACGCACTTGCAGGGCACGGGAGTTCCCGACTATTGCGACATCCTGTTGATGCCCACCAATCATCGTATTAAAACGGCTGACAAATGGAATGACGCATATAAGAGTAAGTTTTCGCACAGCAGCGAAATAGCACAACCCGGTTATTACAAAGTGCAGCTCGACGATTACAACATCAAAGCAGAAATGACAGCCACTGACCACGTCGGCATTCATCGCTATACATTTCTTACACCCGGCGATTCGTGCCGCATGTTTCTCGACTTCATGCACCGTGATGGATTGATGCGTTACGATTTCAAAACCTACGGCGACACGGCCATTTCAGGCTACCGCATTTCAAAAGGATGGGCAGAAGAACAGCACACGTATTTCTACGCCGTATTCTCGAAACCCTTTCGAGAGTTAACTCAACTCGATGTTTCGTACAACGAACAACGCGATGGAAAAAACGTAACCGTGATGGAACAGGTGCAGGTGTTCTCAATGATCTTCGACCCCACCTCCGAAATCACCGTGAAAGTGGGCTTGAGCGGTGTGGACGAAGAAGGCGCCAAGCGCAATCTTACAACAGAAGCAGCGCATTGGGATTTCGATCGTTATCGCGATGAAGTGAAGAGGCAGTGGACGAACGTGTTGGCGAAAGCCCCCATTCAAGAAACTGATCCGGAAGTGCTGGCAAATTACTACACTGCCCTCTATCATTGCTACACAGTGCCCAACATCTGGAGCGATGTGGATGGAAGATACCGCGGCGAAGACAAACAAATACACACAGCACAAGGTTACAGGCGCTACACCGTGTTCTCCTTGTGGGACACCTTCCGTGCCTATCATCCGCTCATGAGCGAGCTCGAACCCGAGCGCACGCGCGACTGGATTATGACGTTTCTGGAAATCTATAAAGAGCGCGGTGAACTGCCCGTTTGGGAGTTAGCAGGCAACGAAACCTATTGCATGATTGGCTACCATAGTGTGCCTGTTATTTACGATGCCTACATGCGTGGCATTCGTGACTTCGATACCGGCCTGGCATTGAAAGCCATGGTGAACAGTGCGCGTGGACCACAAGAAGAAAAAAAGCGTTACGCAGAACTAGGCATCGTGCCTGCGCAAGAGTTTAGCGAGAGCGTTTCCAAAACGCTTGAGTTCGCTTACGACGATTGGTGCATTGCGCAGTTCGCCAAAGAGATTGGCAACTATGAGATCTACGAAGAGTTTATCGTTCGCGCACAAAGTTGGAAGCACCTGTTTGACCCCACCAGCGGCTTCATGCGTCCACGCAGAAACGGCGGATTCCCCGAGCCGTTTGATCCGTACCAGGTCGACTTCAACTACACCGAAGCAAACGCCTGGCAGTATTCTTTGTTCGTGCCACACGACGTTGAAACACTCATTGCCTATCACGGAGGAAAAGAAGCTTTCGAAAAATGGCTCGACTCCATGTTCAGCGCTTCAACGCAAACCTCCGGCAGAGAGCAATCCGACATCACCGGACTCATTGGCCAATATGCGCACGGCAACGAACCCAGCCACCATGCGGCATTGCTATACACGTTTGTTGGTAAGCCCGAAAAGACAAAAGCCATGATGGAGCGCATCTGCAAGGAGCAATACCACAATGCACCCGATGGTTTATGTGGCAATGAAGACTGTGGACAGATGTCGGCCTGGTACGTGCAAGCCAAGAACAATGCGTACTCGTTTTTACCGGGCAACAAAGAATTCATTCGCTTTGGCGAAACGTCAAGATTCCCTTCGGCAACAACTATCACGAGCGTAGTTAACGAGCGACTCATTCAACCCATGCCGCTCATTTCGGGTCCACAACTCCCCTTCCGAGACAGCGCAGAAATAACCCTCACCGCCATGCGTGGAGTGGGCAATTACAAGATTCATGTGGAGCCGCCCCGTGGAACGCGAAGGCCAATCAAAGTGCTTACGTTGAGCGAAGGCGAAACGAAAAAAGTCACTATTTACGATGAAGCACATATCGTAGCATTTGGTGCTGAGAGTGACACAAAACTCTGCACCGCCGATTTCTACAAACGTCAAACAGATCGCACCATTGTTTCACTCACTCCCTACAACAACCAATACACAGGAGGAGGCAACGAAGCGCTGGTCGACGGCATGCGCGGCGGTGCCGACTTCCGCACCGGATCGTGGCAAGGTTGGCAAGGACAGGCGATGGAATGTGTGATTGACTTGGGAGAAGAGCGCGCCATCACAACAGTCGGACTTTCGTGTTTGCAAGAAACGAAATCGTGGATCTGGTTTCCGTCACGCATTGAAGTGCAACTATCACACGACGGGAAAAAGTTTGCGGCGGCAGGAGCTATCGACATTACCGAATACCAAAAAGAGGCTACACCATCTACAAGAGAGTTCACAACAAACCTCCGCGGCAGCGCTCGTTATGTGAAAGTGATTGC
>JBIKSC010000304.1:0-3214 GCA_044348775.1 Flavobacteriales bacterium
CTGGTGTTTTTTATCTGCGCTTCGCAGGCAATCGCTCAACCCGGAAAAGTGGTGGATCGCATTATTGGTGTGGTCGGTAATGAGATAATTCTGCAGAGTGATCTTGAGTCGTCGGTGCTTGAAATGACAGAAGGAAAGGGTTCGGATGATGCCGCTTTGCGTTGTTCTGTTTATGAGAATCTACTCTATCAAAAATTGTTGCTTAACCAGTCGAAACTCGATAGTCTCGAGGTTAGTGATGGCGAAGTTCAATCCCAAGTTGAGCGCAGAATAGAGTATTTCATTCAAATGTTTGGAAGCGTAGAGGAGTTTGAGAAGTATTATGGAAAATCTCAATCTCAATTGAAGGAGGAATATTTTGATCTGATTAAAGATCAATTACTCGTGCAGAAAATGCAAGAGAGTGTTACCAGCAAAGTAAAAGTGACACCTGCAGATGTCTTGCGTTACTATCAAACAGTGCCCAAAGATTCGATCCCTCTAATTGGTGAACAGGTCGAGTATTCCAAGATCCAGATTGCTCCTAAAGTGCGCGATGCCGAGGTGCAACGAATAATCCATATGATGGATTCCATTCGAATGAACTTGGCGAATGGAAAATCTTCGATGACCCTCGAGGCAGCAAAGTGGAGCGAAGATCCCGGATCGAAGTATAAAGGCGGCTGTTACCCTCTTCAGCGAAAGGGTTCTTTTGTGCCGGAGTATGAGGCTGCTGTTAGCAACACTCCCGAGGGCTCTTACTCGCCGGTTTTCTCAACTGTATACGGGTACCACTTTGTCAAGGTAATCGAGAAACGAGGTGATTTTTACGAGTCTTGTCATATTCTGATGTCACCGAAAATAAAGTCAGATGATTTGGATGAGGCGCGTTTGAAATTGGAAGGAGTCGTTGCTTCAATCGGTGACACACTTTCTTTCGCACAGGCTGCTCTCAAGTTTAGTACTGATGAAGATTCGAAAAACCAAGGTGGCCGAGTCATAAATCAAGCTAGCGGCGGCACCCGTCACGACGTTGGAACGTTGAGCTCTGAACTCAATTTGGTTTTCATGGGCATGAAGCCCGGCGACAGAAGCGATGCTATTGTAGCAACCTCAGACGACGGCAAGCAGTCGTATGTTGTTTATCATCTTGATAGCCGTTTGCCGGCACACGATGCGAACATGAAGGATGACTATGAAATTTTTAAGCAAGTGGCAGAGGCTCGGGCGAAACAAATCGAAACGGATAAATGGGTGAAAAAGCGCATTGCATCCACCTTTGTCAAAACAGACCCTGAATATTTGGGTTGTGACACACAGTTTGCCTGGCCCAAAAACAATCCTTAACAACTCAATCAATTGAGTCGGCTAATTCAGTTTTACTTTCGCCCGACTCCGTTAATATTCTAATTCTATGTCAGATATTAAGTTCAACTCCGATGCCGAAGCAATCGACTCACTGAAGGGTCGATATAATACGTTGCAAAGCGAAATCCGCAAAGCCATAGTGGGTCAGGATGAAGTGGTGCGTGATGTTCTCATTTCGATTTTCGGAAATGGACACTGCTTGCTGGTGGGCGTTCCGGGCTTGGCAAAGACACTGCTCGTTAGCACGATCGGAAAATCGCTTGGACTTTCTTTTAATCGAATTCAGTTTACCCCCGATCTCATGCCGGGCGATATTGTTGGTTCTGAAATTCTTGACGACGCTCGCAGTTTCAAGTTTGTGAAGGGTCCCATTTTCTCCAATATTATCCTCGCCGATGAGATAAACCGTACACCACCCAAAACACAATCGGCTTTGCTCGAAGCCATGCAGGAAAGACGAGTGACATCTGCCGGAAAAACATATGACTTGCCTTCTCCTTTTTTCGTGCTTGCAACGCAAAACCCGATTGAACAAGAAGGTACATACCCGTTACCGGAAGCACAGCTAGACCGATTTATGATGAATATTTGGGTCGATTATCCAACGCTGGCGGATGAAATTCAGATAGTGAAATCCACAACTACGAACGTGGTGCCTCAAATAAACAGCGTTATTTCAGGGCAGGAAATTGTTTTTTACCAGCAGCTCATTCGCAAAATGCCTGTACCCGATAATGTGATTGAATACGCAGTGAAGCTCGTAGCGAAAACACGCCCGCAGAATGAATTGGCCCCGGCAATGGTCAATAATTTCCTGAGCTGGGGTGCAGGGCCACGTGCTTCTCAATTCTTGATTGTGGGAGCGAAGTGCGTTGCTGCACTCAAGGGTAAATACAGCCCGGATATCGAAGATGTGCGCTCAGTTGCGGTGCCAATTCTTCGCCATCGAATCGTGCGAAACTACAAAGCCGAGGCCGAGGGATACACCGTGGAGAAGATTATCGCTGAACTGCTCTAATCGTAGTTTTCACGAGCATCAATCCATGGGAGCGCAAGTGTTATGATGGCAAAACCATGGGCTAGATTGTTGAAGGATAACACTGCTATGCTCCCAATAACTAGAAGAACCGTAGTACTTAGATAGCGTGTTGGACGAAATAACAAACTGGCAGATAGACAGGTGGTTATTGCGAGTAGCAAGTAGGTAATGGTCATCCACAACCATTTTAATCCGGACGAAGCTTCGTAAAGGAACGTTCTCACTTCACTGGGCTGATGAAGAAGATAGTATATGGTTTCTCCATCCTTCCACTGAGCAGATCCCCACATAAAGATTGTTACAGTAGAAACAACCAGTATGGTTTGGAAACGCATAGCCGCAATTGAAAGACTATTGAACCATTTTCGAACTGAAGATTCGGTTTCGTAGTGAACAGGAATCAAGAAAAAGGCTAATTGTAATAGCAACACAGCTCCCCAACCGAAAACACCCGGTGCTGCCTGGTATAGCATCATTCCGGTGAACCACGCCAACACTCGTGGTATCCAGGAATAGGATGCGTTGCGCAATCCGGCTATGAGTAGTATAGGGTGTGAGAAGTAAACCCACACGTAAATTTCAGGTTGGTAGTAGAGGCGTAAGAGGGCGTTTTCAAGAATGGAGTCAGGCATTCCAAATCGAAATAATACATTGTCATTGCCCCAAAAAAGTAAGTGTTCCGGAATAGTGGTCATCCACAATACAATCAGAAATCCCAACACAATGCGAGGCATGAAACGCAGCGCCCTATGGGTTGAGAATCCATCGAAGTATAGAAACAGTTTTTTTATCATTGCGCTCCGTATGGTGGAAAGGTGAGATATGAAA
>JBIKSC010000305.1:0-3200 GCA_044348775.1 Flavobacteriales bacterium
ATTTGAAACGTGGCTCGCAGGGGTCACGTCTCGACGCAGCTTTGCGGCTTATAGAGCAAGAGGGTAAAGGCGTTCTGGTGTACATCAATCGAATGGATTCGAAAGGAGGCCTATTGCATGAGATGCATGAGCTTTTATCAGATACAGGACAGAAGGCGCTTTCGATGGATAATCGTGATTACGGCATTGGGGCGCAAATTCTGCGCGCTCTGGGTGTCCATAAAATGCGCATCATCACCAATCATCCAGAGCAACGTCGGGCAGGGCTCGATGCTTATGGACTTGAGATTATTGATACTCTCGCTCTGCAGGACTAAATCCGGCTATTTGCGCACGCAGAAAGGCAGGTGGATTATGCGCGAATCATCTGAAACGGATAGTGTATAAAATCCGTTGATCAGATTCGAAATGTCGATTGTCTGGATGTTTAATGAATGCCAATCGTCCAGCTCTTTTTCTAAAACCAGTTGCCCTTTGCTATTCAGTATACGCAAAGTCCCTTTCTCGAAATTATTCGCGATCCCTTGCATGTACAGAACATCGGCAGCAGGATTGGGAAATACATTTATTCTGTTGCTTTGATATGATTGGTCTGCTGATAGCGTGTTGTCTAAAAGAATCATAGTACCATCTGAGGTCATGGCCCATAGACGGAAGGCCGAGCCATTGCTGTTATTGGCAGGTTGCCTAAACCCGGTGCTGATAAGAGTGATAACCTCATTTTCCCAGTTGTAGCTGAGAGCGGGTAGCGTGTAAGAGCCGTAGAGAAATTGTGTCGGCGAATTTCGAAGCTCGATTTGATAGTCTGTTTGTGGAGATAGATTTTGCGAAAGGGAAAACTGGCCGGTAGAAATTTCATTAAACAGGGGGCTGAACGGTGTCACTGTTTCGTGTACGTCGATAGTACCCACATCGGTTGCTGCATGAAAAAATCGGATGTCGCAAGAACCATCTATGGTTGATTGCAGTGGTGTAGCTAGATCGGTAACCCAATTCAATGCGGGCGCCGGATTGTAATTCTGCGAGTCGAGAATTCCCCAAAGGAAAAGGCGGTGAATCTGATTTGCAGCGAGCTCAATTGTATCTGTATGTAGCATGGAAAGCGGCTGGTTATGCGGGGTAATTACAATTACCAGAGGATCGTTGCATTGAATATCGAAAAATGGGTAAGTTGATTCATACAATAGGGGAGAAGCGACAAGTGAGTCATTTATCCAGACATCAATGGATTGCATCAAAGTGTCTGCGGAAGCGTGTACAAGTTGAAGGTTGCAGTATGCGGGGTATTCCGGTATCGATAGCGTGTAGAGGCGTTGCATCGGGCCGCCGACTTCGCTGCATAGCCACATGGATGGAGTGGGATGGGTAGCATCGGAAAAAGTGAGAGCTGTTACATTTCGAAGCTCTAGGCCAAGCGTATCCAGCGGTGCATGAAAGGCAGTAATACTATCCGTTTCCGAAGTTAAAATCCATTCTTCATTGATAATGTTGGTGGAGGTTGTGTCGCTCATCCCTCCGTAAGGAATGTTATCGAATAAAACATTTTGGGAGAGGGTGTCTGTGAGCAGGTGGATGAAGTTGGTTTGAGGGCTTCCGTTAAAAAGGCGGAGGAGCATCTGGTTTGAAGAGAGCGTTGGCGTCTCCTCCCATTCTCTCACAAGAAGTTGTGCTTCATTTTCAGGATCGGATCCACCAAACCAGATTAGTTGGTATTTGCGGCCACTGAAAAAGTGAACGGTGTGGTATTCAATACTGTCATTCAATCCTCCAAGTAGATTGGAATGAATTTGCAGTTCCACATCTTTGCCTGCCGGAAAAGCGAGAAATGGACTAGCGGAATGCTGGTCTAGGCTGGACAACCACATTAAACTGTCGGTTTCTATACGAATGTTTTCCGAGCCGCCAACACTGCTGTTATGGATGAATTGTACGTTGGTAGTGATATTCCATTGCAGAGGTTGGAGGCACTCCATGTGACCTCCGTCGCTGGTAGTTGCCCACATTCCGAGCGGATGCCCGAGGTTATTCTCTGCTTGATTGATGAATCCACTTGTAACGATGGTGATCGCTTTTCCCGCCCAATTCAGAGATGTGACCGGGAGTGCATATTCGCCGAATGACTCGTCACCGTCGGAATTGAGGATACTCCAACCATAGTCCGCCGTGAATAGATTAATGTACGGGGAGAATTCACCATAGGGTAATTGGTCGAATGCGGTAAGTTGAAAGAGTTGAGTTTCCGCTATATCAACAGTATCCAATTCTGAAGCTCCTTGGAAGAAGAGCACATCGATATTGGCTGTGGAAGCGCTTGACTCAAGTGCCGAATTGAATTGCTCAACGGCAAGTAGTTGACTCGGGTTATAAAGTTCGGAGCTCCAATGACCATGCATCACGAAAATATGCTTGCTGTTTAGGTTTAGGTTTGAACTCCAGGAGTAATAGGCTAGTTCTGCATCTTCTGAGTTACGTATTTCCCAAATAGCGGTAGAGTTCGTATCAACCGAAGTCATAGGTGTTGCGTGATGATAGTCTACGTTATCTGCCCAGAGCGAATCGTTAAGCCAAACATCGACCGTTGCCAATGCCATGTCTGGACTGTTATGAATGAATTGGACAGAGGCTGTTTGCGCATGGGCTCCGATGGCGCAAAACAAGGCTGCTAGTAAAAAACAGAAGAGTTTGCAATTCATGCCGTGAAGATAGGTTATGAATGAAATGGGCTCGCCAGGAACTATTCCGAAGTTGGTTGTTATTATTTATTCTGTGCGAATTGGAAACTCAACTGAACTTTTAGAGAGGCCGCGTTGTTACACTATATATAACAAAAATCCAAATGCAAGAATTCAGCATAAAAGACCTTGAAAGCTATACAGGCATTAAGGCTCATACCATTCGCATTTGGGAGCAGCGATATGGGTTGCTCAAACCTGAAAGAACAGACTCAAATATTCGGAAGTATTCAGACCGAGAGTTGAAGACCCTTTTGAACGTGAGTCTCTTGAATAATCGGGGCCACAAGATTTCGGAGATTGCGGGTATGTCGGAAGATGAGATGGCCAAGCTCGTGGAACACTATGCCACCTCAATTCAGAACGATGACACGCTCATAGGTACTTTGAAACTGGCTATGTTGAACTTTGATGAGACTTTGTTCAACAGTATTGTGGACCTGCGAATCGCTTCCCAGGGATTAGAGC
>JBIKSC010000306.1:0-3181 GCA_044348775.1 Flavobacteriales bacterium
GCACACGCCCCAAGCGATTGCTCAAATTGACACTGTAATGGGCTGCTATCCGGCAACGGCGGTATTCTATAACGGATCAATTGGTGCGGATAGCTTCAACTGGATGTATGGAACCGGTCAGACATCTGCGAATGCAGCTGAATATCACGAACACGAGTACATCAATATCTCTAGCGATGTATTTACTTTCTATATCACACTGCAGGCATTTACCGATTATGGTTGCATGAGCAGTGATCAGTTGACGTTGGATGTTGCTCCGGAAATTGAGGCGGACTTTAACGCCATCCAGCAAGGTTGTTCTCCGCTGGAAGTGTATTTCGACAATGTCAGCGATGGTGGTTCAACCGTTTCTTGGAACTTTGGTGATGGTGACCTCTCTAATGCCTATGAGCCGCAGCATACTTTTTTTAATTGGGGAACGAACGACACAACGTATGCGATTACGCTCGTGTTGTATGACAATTACGGTTGCTCTGATACAATTTCACGAAACGTAACTGTTTTTGCCAATCCGATTGCTGGATTTGAGGTAACTCCTCAAACCCAGTCATGGCCTAATGCAACAATCGAAATTACCAATACGACCGTAGGCGGTGATTTGGGAGCGAACTGGAATATGAATGATGGCTCTTTTCTCTACGATATGCATCCTGGTTCATACACCTATGAGCATTGGGGAGAGTATACTATTCAACTGGTGGTAAGCAATGGTTCATGCAGCGATACGACCTACCGCACCATTGAAATTTTGCCTCCTGCAGCTATTGCCAATTTCGAAGGTCCGGCTCAGGGATGTGCGCCACTAACAGTACAGTTCGACAATTTGAGTGAAAACGCAGTGGTTTCAACTTGGTCTTTTGGCGATGGAAATCAATCGACAGCAGAAAATCCGATTTACACCTACTATCAGCCCGGTATTTATTCCGTAACTCTTACAGTGGTTGGTCCTGATGGCAGCAGCGATGTGATGACACAAGAGCAAATAATCTACGTTTATGCCAATGCCACCGCTTCATTCGCGGTAACTCCGAATAATGTCAGTGTACCCGGAGAGCCGGTTTATTGCTTGAATCTTTCGGCTAATGCGACTTCCTATGTATGGGAGTTTGGCGATGGTGAAACTTCTACTGAAGAGAATCCGCTGCATTATTACCAGGAGCAAGGAGATTATGATGTAACTCTCATAGCGGTAAATGAGAATGGTTGCTCAGATACACTCACACTCGAAAGCTTGGTACATGCCAATGATATTGGTATGATTGAGTTCCCTAACGCGTTTTCACCGAATACAGTTGAGAGCAGCAGTGGTTATTACAACATTCACAGCCTTGATAATGACGTGTTTTTCCCAATCCACAAGGGGGTAGAAGAGTATAAGCTGCAAATCTTCAATAAGTGGGGAGAATTGCTGTATGAAAGTGGTGATATAGCGAAGGGTTGGGATGGTTATTACCGTGGCCAACTGGTGAAGCAAGATGTGTATGTCTGGAAGGTAGATGCTCGTTTTGTGAATGGTCAGCGATTTGAAAAGGCCGGAGATGTAACCGTAATTGTTAAATGATCGTACAATCAGAAAAATCGACATTCTATACTTGTCTAAGTCATGACGAATCGTATCCTGAACATAGCGCTATTCTGCCTTTTGGCTGCGAGTACGTGGGCTCAGGATCAGCAATTCACTCAATTTTATGCGGTACCGACAGCTGTTAGTCCGGCATTTGCCGGGGCATCTGTTCAAAGCCGTGTAAGTATGCAGTATAGAAACCAGTGGGCAGCCATTCCGGGCGGTTTCAATGCCGGTAACATCACCTTCGATCAGTTTATGCCAAATCTGAATAGTGGAATAGGCATGCTAGTGAGTTACGATCAGGCCGGTTCAGGTGCGCTCCGATCTTCAACGGTTGCCGTTCAGTACGCTTATGAAGCTCGCATTAAACGCAATTTGTTCTTTCGTCCGGCGCTTCAGTTGGGATACGGACAGAAGGCAATCGACTTCGAGAAACTTACCTTCTATGATCAACTTATTCGAGAGGGGGACGAACCTTCATTGGAGGCCGGCACTGTTCGCCCAGTGAATTATTATGATATGGGCGCCGGTATGCTGCTCTACAGTCCGAAACTCTGGTTAGGTGTTTCGGCATTTCACAATAATTCGCCCAATGTTTCTTTGTACGATTCGCAAAAGTCACCATTGGCACGCAAATTTTCGGTGCATGGCGGATATCGCATTCGTCTAAAAGGAAATTCGTTGCGCAAGTTGGATCACTATATGGTGGTTGCAGCGAACTATCTCGCACAGCAGCAATTCGATCAGCTTGACCTCGGTTTCTATTACGAGTTTTCGCCCATGATTTTAGGTATGTGGTATAGAGGTTTGCCCATGAAGAGCAATTCGTACGGATACTTTAATCACGATGCACTTGCTTTCTTGCTTGGTTTCCAAGCCGGCAATTACAAGGTGGGCTACAGCTATGATATTACCGTATCGAAGTTGGGTATTGCAAGTAGCGCAGGTTCACATGAAGTATCTCTCGTATACCAGTGGGCTAACAAGCACAACCAGCGGGCGAAGAAAATTCGCATCATGCCCTGCGCGAAATTCTAATTACTAAGCGATAATATTTACTTCGCGCTCTAATTCAATTCCGAATTTTTGTTTCACATCCTCAATGATGGATGTGCTTAGATCATAGATCTGATTTCCGGTTGCTCCGCCATAGTTGACCAGTACAAGAGCCTGTTTATCGTGCACACCATGATTGCCGAGGTTTTTTCCTTTCCAACCCGCACGTTCAATGAGCCAGCCTGCGGGTACTTTCACATGCTCATCGTCGATTGGGAAGCAGGGTGCATTGTTGTGGTGTTCCTGAATTTTTCGATATACATCCATTTGTACCACGGGGTTTTTGAAGAAGCTACCTGCATTGCCGATTTTCTTGGGATCTGGCAATTTGGATGACCGTATGTTGATGACTGCCTTGGCTACATCTTTTATGCTAATGTTGTCGAGGTGCATCTTGTCGAGCTCCTCTTCAATGGCGCCATACTCGGTGTGAAGCACCGGGCGCTTGTTCAGTCGAAACGTAACGGATACTATTACCCACTGATCTTTTTGTTCACGCTTGAAAACACTTTCGCGGTAGCCGAATTTGCATTCTTCCAATGTGAAAACACGCAT
>JBIKSC010000059.1:0-11655 GCA_044348775.1 Flavobacteriales bacterium
CCGTAATCCGTAATCCGTAATCCGTAATCCGTAATCCGTAATCCGTAATCCGTAATCCGTAATCCGTAATCCGTAATCCGTAATCCGTAATCCGTAATTTTTTTTGTAACCTTTTCATTCGTGCTCCCGTTCAACAATCAAATACCTAAACGAAAAACGATATGAAAACGAACGACAAAAAGAATGCACAGTTGAGCCAAGTGGCTGATCTTATGAATACACTAGCCGACATGCAATTGAAAATGTCGCGCGTGAAATCGATGTTTCCGAACTATCACCAACAACTACAACAATCGTATAATCAACTCGTCATGCAGGCAAGGCGCAACAATGTATTGCCACCCTGGATGACGGCCTGATACAACAAGCTTAAACTGATAAACTAAAAACTGCGTTGAAAAGCCCCGGCAAGTGATGCCGGGGTTTTTTCGCTTGATCAGTATGGCAATAGATTCTGGAGGTATTGATTGCAAGCCCTTCTTTTTTCCGGGGAATTAGGACGCTAAAATGGATTTTGTAAGCTCTCAACTAATTCCAATAGAAAACACTGAAAAAACTGAGTAACAGGAAATCTGAGCATTGGGCGAGCCATTCAAAACGAAGCTTATAAACTACTAAAACGAACAACTTCTAACTAGGAGCTACTATAAAATCGTGTCATTTCTTCCGACGACAAAGTCATTTATTGATTGGCAATTTTAAATCGCTTTGATTAAAATTCACGAGTTTCTTGCAAAGAGCGTTGACAAGATCGCCGAAAAAGGGATAATTGGGCTCCATTGGTTCGAGAATGTTCGGTTCAACAATAGATTACCTCAACTATGTATGTGCATTTCAATACTCTGACCAATTGATGAGAAATCGCTGTTAAGGACCTCTTCATCACCATACTCTATTTTATAAATACACAAAACAATAGTCTCATCATTCACCATTACTTCCTTGTAGAATAATTTAAGCTTATCAAGATTAAAAGATTCGCTTTCAGGCAAGGATAAATAACCAGAAAACAAACAACCTTTCTCATTGCTAAAACCTGTGAATATCTTGTTATCTTCAGTTTGGCAGTAAAACTCTTCAAGCTCCATTAATTGCTCACCATCAGTGTTTTCCAATTCAGTTGGATTACTATTTATGATAATTGTCTCCTCAGTCGATACTTTAATACTACAGTATTCATCAACGTAAGGTCCGTGTATGTGAAGAAGATTGTCTATTTCAAACCATTCAGGCAACTCAAATTGATTCCTCGTCTTGTTATCTAACATTATTTCATTTAAGTCCAATTCGGTTTCATCAAAAGCATCACTAAAATTACTCGCATAGTCTGATGCATCACCAACAACCACTTCACCTCCTCTTCCAAAAATTTCAATTCTAACTATCTTCATTGGCTTATCGTGCTGATCCGTATTTAATTGCCCTTTCCACTTTCCTCTCATTGGACCTGGTTCAAGTCCCTGTTTCCATTTAGCAGTAAACCCACCCTCCGTAAATGTTATTTGAATTAAACCTGCATTATTGTTTTTTTGATTGTGGTAGGTTGCGTTTAAAATGTTACCATCCAAAGTTCCGTTGAGCGCACCCGAGCTATACTGGCCATTGACTGAACTCCCCTTTCCCGGAGTAAAAACTATTGATTCTTGTCCGTTGTTTATCGAATATACCGTATCAAATATGATCATTTTCTTGATTTTTTTTTTAGGATTTATAAATTTTGAAATCAGATGATGAAATCGAACCAACCGCTGAATCTGCATTTACAGCATTTAAAAACGGCTTCTCTATTTCGCTAGCTTGAGGTTGAGAATCTCCACTCGGCATTACTTCGAAAGAGATTCCCGGTGAAACAGCGAAACTCGCGCTTCCCTTTTTGACGCTTTTTTGTTGTTTTAAGGTGACTGACCTTGTTTTTGACATACTCAAAATATTTTTGCTACTTACACTTATGGCTTTTCTGTTTCGGCCTGCACTTAATATGGGTTTTAGCGTACTATAAAAATAATTACCGCCTAAATTTTCTTCATAAAACTGAAATAGTTTTTCCATTGAAAAGAAATATTAAAGTTTGATTAATATCTATCTGTGTTCTTTAAGAATTAAAGAAAGGCTATGCGAGGAAGTATCAAGTCCATCAAATTTTTTTAGCTTCTTTCCGTCATAAAATATTTGCATTACAAGATTGAATTGAAAGTTAATGTCAACTCTTTGAATTGCAATTTTACTTATATCAATTTCACTATTTAAATTAAGTTCAAATATTCCAAAAGTTCCTTTAACTCTATTAACAGCGAATAAATAGTCATGTTGATATGCGAATTCAGAATCAATAATTTCTATATCGCTAATTTTATGCAATATTTTTGAGTCATCATTAAAATCGATTGGTGCGCATTCAGAAACAGTTATTGTGAATTCATCTTCATCAGCCCCGTATAAAAATGTTACTTCTCCATCTTCCGTGTATAAATAATCAACGCCAATAATCTTGGCAGTATCATCTTGGTTTTGAATAATCCCACCGTTGGCTAATTTATTTAATTGATTTCTTTGTAATTGAGTTAATTGATGGCAATAAACTTCAGCGCCCCATCCGGAAACAGAAATTGTGAATGTCCTTTTCATTTAATTATTTTTTTAAATTTTCATTCCTACTCTTATGGATTTTTGGAATACTCCCTGTTTTCTGAGTGGTTTTCTTGACTCCACTTTTTTATCTTTAACTTTAGGTGGTCAGCCTGCCTTGAACCGCTATGTTGTTAAAACTTACCCATAACATTAAAACAGGCCTATTTTTTCCTTTTGATAGGCGAATAGGAAAATCAATTCCAATTGTTCTGATATTCTTTTGCTTGATTTCTTTAAATTTCTCGGATAATTCGTCCTTGCATAGTTTTAAATCTACCAAAGGCTCAAAGTCGTCAAATTGATTTTTATAGTATGAAGAGAACCAAGTATAAATAGCATCGACACCAACTTTCGGTTGAATTAATTGTTCTTTCAGTGTTTCCTTTATTTCTTCCGGTATCGAAAGAATGATATTTGATAAATTATCAATTTTCCCACTCCATTTACCCTTCATAGGCCCAGGCTCTAAACCTTGCTTCCACCTCGCTGTGAAGCCATTTAGGCTAAAGGTGATTTCAATTATCCCGGCGACATTTTACCTTCTATTTTGAAATGTTCCTTTTAACAAATCACCTTCTAATGTGCCTTCTAGCACACCTTCACTATAATTACCTGTAACAGTGCTTCCTTTTTCTTCTTTAAAAAGAATAAACTCTTGCCCATCATTGATTGAGTAGGTTACGTTGAATTGTATCATAATTTATAACTCTTTCATTATACCAACAGAGCTTCCATTACTTTTCTTTACTTCTTCAAAGTCTAACCAATCGCCTTGATAAATTTCTGACAGCTGCAATGAGTCGGGAATATCGTTGGAAATAGACAAATAAAGGGTCTCATTATCCTGCTCTTCTTCCGAGCAATAAAAATAATCGTCTAAGTATTCTTGAATCTGAGACCATTCATTTGGATATGCTTCCTTGAATGCGGCTACAAGGTCAGTGTCGTTTTCTGCAATAGCTTCACCGCCCATATCGTGAGCTGATAATGTCTGCCCTATTTCATCCATAAATAGCACGGATTCTGTGCGGCATTTGTCGCAAGTATTGGTTATAACATACCCCACAAAACCATACCATTCATTTTCTGACCCAACCAAATGACTACCAAAAAAGCCGATAGCAATAATAAATGGTTTTTCATCAGCACCTGAAATTGGTGAAAGCTCTTCCGTTTCTTCATCAAATTGAGCCGCATAAATGCCTACAATATTGGTAGACTCTGCTGCACTATTGATTGGCTTTTCAACTACACCCATTGAACCTTTCCATTTACCTCTCATCGGCCCTGGCTCTAAACCTTGCTTCCATTTGGCGTTAAACCCGTTTTCATGAAAAGTAATTTCAATTAAGCCAGCGCCATTTGTCTTCTTATTGTGAAAGGTCGCTTTTAGTATGTTCCCTTCGAGGGTGCCGCTTAATGTGCCATCATTGTATTCACCGGTAATGGTGTTAGCTTTCCCTTCCTTGAAAACAAGAGACTCTTGCCCATTATTGATTGAGTATGTTTCGTTGAATTGTATCATAATCAAATTAATAAACGGCTTTTAAATCTTTTTTATTTCCCATGATTGAGGGGTCAAAGTGTCAGAATAGGATGTTATGTCCCTTCCTTGGCTCAAGAGAATTTTACGAAGTTCAAGACCAGATGGTCTATCTGATTGATTTGATTCTACAATAAATTGTTCTCCTTTTTTTACATCGCCCCAAAGATCTCCTTTGGCTGTAACTAAAAATTTATTTTGTGCCATTTTAATATTTTCTTTTAATTCCTACTCATAAGGCTTTTCGGATTACGCCCTGTTTTTTAATGTGGGTTCTAGCTTCCACTGATTTACGTGCTAACATAATAACTTTTTGCGTGATTGAGTGATAAAAAAGAATACTTTTTACCAGACCCTTTTGTCATAGCGCTACAATAACCACTTCTACACGATGAATTTATTGGATTCGTTCGGCTATAGATAAAAGCGCAAACGCATAGCAAAACCTACAAGAGAATAAATTTCGGATTATTCGCTCAGGGAGTAGCCATCTGTCAAACTTCGTATAGCCTGCAAATTGTGAAAGATTGAACACATATAAACAAAACGCGCCTTTAAAATGTCGCAGCGCCCAATAGAAGCAACTCGAATCAGAACCAACCGCTAATACGTGCTTAGTATAAGTGAGCCGCAACTATTGCACCTTTGTCGGACGCTTCAATTCAGATTGGTAATCCCGATAGAAGAAACTTGGGCGATTGCGATTGAATAAAACTTAATCCCCGATTTGCATCAACATCCAATGATGAAAAATTCAGAAGCTCCTCCATTCGCAAGCCATACGTGAAAAGAACTCCAACAGTTTCCTCAGCGGTTATAGATGGTAAACCTCCCCTCCCTGCAAAACCCATACAATGCGATACCCAGTTCCTTGCAAAAATCTACAGCCAACGAAGACGGCGCCGAAACTGCGAGCAGATTTGGAATACCGGCCATGAAACACTTCACCACAATCTCGTAGGAAACCCTTCCGCTGACGAGCAGAAAACGGGCATCCTTTAATCGACCATCCTGCATAAGCGCGCCGATCACCTTGTCAACAGCGTTATGCCTTCCGATATCCTCCCGCAATGCAATCAACTGGTGAGCTGCATTAAAAGCAGCAGCAGCATGGCATCCCCCACTGCTCAAGAAAGCAGACTGACCGGCCTGCATGGTTTCAAACATGCGATCGACATGTTCAGTAGACAAGTGATCGGATGAAATCTCCAACCTTCCTTGCGGCACATCAAGTTCGGTTTTCCCGCAAATACCGCAGCTCGCCACGGAGAGCAAACTGCGCTTGTTGAGCTGAACATCACGCAGCAGCGATTCATCCAACACAACATTCACAGCAGAGATGTACCCTTCGGCGCTTTTTCCTGTAATATCGATGTGAGCAGGCTCAACTCCCTTTTTAAGCGCGCCTTCCGTCAACAGCAGTCCGCGTGTGAGGTCAAACTCATCCCCAGGCGTTTGCATCGTGAGCGTAAACGGTTGTCCGTTGATGGCTATCGATAACGGCTGCTCCAGCGTGAGAAAATCATGCACACCTTCGGCTTGACCTGCCGTTTCCTTGATACCCTCATATGCCCGCACGTTGCTCATACCGCTTACTTGTAGCGTTTAATTAATCCGCCCTTCAGATCGGCCATGTACTGACGCAGGTCTGCTTTCACTTCCCCACTCATAATCACCAAACCAATGATGTTCGGAAAGGCCATGCCCAATATCATCATATCGCTAAAGTCGACGACAGCGCCCAAACCGGATACAGTGCCTATCACGGTGCACACCATGAAGAGTATATTAAACGACTGCTTGATCCAGTTTTTCTCGCCAAACAAATACGCCCACGACTTCATGCCGTAGTAGCTCCACGAAATCATTGTAGCGTATGCGAATAATATAATCGCAATCATCAACACCCAGTCGAACCAAGGGAAAACACTGGTGAAGGCTGCATTGGTAAGTGACGACCCGGTGAGTCCTTGCGGATCGGAAGCATAGCCTGTGAATACTAATACGAGCGCCGTCATGGTGCAAACAATCACGGTGTCGATGAAAGGCTCGAGCAGTGATACAAAACCTTCGCTAATGGGACGATCGGTTTTGCTGGCACTGTGCGCAATGCTGGCTGAACCAATACCCGCCTCGTTGCTGAAGCTTGCACGACGAAAGCCCATCATCATTACGCCAATGAATCCGCCCTTCATAGCATCGGGGTGAAAAGCACCGTTCCATATCTGCGCAAATGCATCGCCGATGTGTGAAATGTTTGCCCCGATTATCAAGAGTGAAAACAACACATAAATAGCCACCATGAACGGTACAATCTTGTCGGAAACGCGTGCAATACTTTTGATTCCTCCCATGATAACCAGCCCAACGGCCAGCGCCATCACAATTCCGAATGTGAGTGAAGAAACGCTGTCGGCTCCCAGAGTTTGCGCGACTTGCGCATAGGCCTGGTTGGCCTGAATCATATTGCCGCCACCCAGAGTTCCACCGATGCACATTACTGCAAACACTGCTGCCAGTACCTTACCAAAGCCTTTCATGTTGCGGAGCGCAAGGCCCTTCGACAAATAATACATGGGGCCGCCACTTACTTCACCCTTTGCATCAATTTCACGGTATTTCACACCCAGTGTGCACTCAATGAATTTGCTGCTCATGCCTATTAGCCCGGCTACAATCATCCAGAAGGTTGCTCCGGGTCCACCCACTGCAATGGCGACCGCAACAAGCGAAATATTTCCCAATCCCAGCGTGCCGCTCAATGCCGCCGTCAACGCCTGAAACTGCGACACCTCACCTCTGTCTTCGGGCTTGGCATATTTGCCGCGTGTGATATCGAGTGCATGGCGAAATCCGCGCACATTGATGAAACCGAAGTAAAATGTAAACCAGACCGCAGCGCCAATGAGCAAGACCACCACGAGCCAGGCATCTTGCGTTACGGGCGAACCATTTGGATGCAGCACTGCCTTGCCCATGTCATCATACACCACCGGATCATATAAACCGCAAGCGGCAAAAGGATCCCACAACAGCACCATGGCCAATGCATCTACCAGCGGTGTAAACCATTTATTGAGTTTTTCCTCCAAGGAGATTGCAGGCACGAGAACGTCAGCCTTGGCGATAGTTCCGCTACTATCGGTCACCACGATAGTATACGGAATACCTTCCTGCATGCTCGAACAAACGGCGCTTTCAAGAGGTGTATCCCGTTTCGACCATTGAAACTGGTAAGGAGGTTGACCTCCTGTAATAGAAGCTGAGCAGGTGGCATCGCCAATTTCGGAAGTGGGATTTTGCACGTCAACGGCAATCTGCATTTGCGCCATACCCAGGTTAGCAGCCAGGATGGCGAAGAAGAAAAGTATTTTATTCATAAAAGCGTTAGGCTATTAAGCGTTCGAAATTCCCACCTTCATGCCCACGTGCTTACGCTCATTGAGCTCCGTGACCATGAAGTCGGCCAAATCACCGGAAGTAACTTTCCATCCAGGTGTTGGGTAGCTGTCCTGCACACGATAAACTCCGGTGCGCTCACCCTCTTCAATCATCGGTGGACAAACAAACGTGAATTCCATACGGCTGGTGAGCAACGCGTCGAGCACGCGAATGTGCGCTTGCGTAAGATCGACATACTCGCGAGGAAATGTGGAAGTTTCATAGACCTTCAAATGCTCGCTTGCCTGCAGCGCACCAATACCTCCAATGGCAAGAATGCGGCGCACCTTGTGCTGGCGCATTGCATTGATGATGTGGTTGATGAACACCAGGCGATACGACAATTCATCGGAGCTCAGGCATGAAATGACAGCCTCTTGCCCGGCCATGTATTTGGCGATATCCTGCTGATGCATGGCATCGCCCTGCACTACTGTCAAATTCGGATGAAGGAGGGAAACGGTTTCCGACTTGCGCACAAACGCGGTCACCTTATGTCCTTTTTCCAATGCGCGCTTTACGACATGCGCACCAACTCGGCCATTGGCCCCAAGAACAATCACTTTCATTTGTTATTCATTTGTGAGGGCAAGGTATGCTTTTCCAATCATTTTCCTGCAACACTCAATCGCGCAAGCAACGAACGGAAAATCCTTGCGGCCGTGTGAAATCCTGATTGAATACGGAGTTCGAAAAACTGTAAACGCTGCGGGTGTAATAGGTGTCAGTGGGTGTTAGTGAATTCGTCCACCAAACAGCGCCATAAATCTGAGCCGCAAATGTTCCATCCAGATTTCGGAAACCCGAAGGCTGAGCCGAGAATCCGCTTATATTATTCGAGATCACATTATCAAACGGCCACAATCCTGTTCCCTCCGAAATCGTACCCGTCGTGCGCATGGCCGAAGCTGCCACATCGGAACCTCCCAAAGTTGTCATCAAGATAGCCCATTCATCATTGCTGGGCACATGCCAACCCACAGGGCAAACATTGCGCGCGTCTTCCATCGCATAACCATTATAGATTTTCCCGAATATCACATTGTTACCGACATTGTTATTCAGATAACACCATGCAGGTGTTGTCGATGATGCCCACTGAGCATTGCCGGTTACCTGGTCAATCGGGTCGCCGTTGGCGTAATGTGCAGTTGCGAGGTTAGCCGCCATCCATTCTTGGTCACCGTTAATCACAGTCGGATAGTAATTACCGTCAATGTCGATAACACCTGCTCCGGGCGCACCAATAGGGAAACAGTCCTCACATACAATACCCAAGGTTGAAACACCGGAGCTCACATTGAGATCCGAAACAAAACCGAATCCAGCCTGACCGTTATTGAAACAGTATGCGTGAAGGCTATTGTTACCTGTGCAAGTAGTAAGCTGGAAGTTGCCATTTTCAACATAGATAACGTTTGCATCGTTCAACCAAACGTATCCTCCGGAGGGGTTTCCATCGCAATCAGTCAAGGTGCCGTTGATAGTGGCCAGATATGGCAATGAGCTAATTTCAATCGTCTGCGAAACATCAGCAGTGAAAGGGCCTACGGTAGAATTATATACCTCTTGAAACCCTGCTTCGCAAGCAATCATAATTTGAAGCTGCATGATTTCATTGGCGGGTACCAAGCCTGTTATCTGTCCGTTCGTACCTGTTGTTCCCGGAATAGCACCGAAATTGGCGCTGGTGAGCACGAGCACTGCGTTATCGAGCGGATAGAAACCAATTGGGAGTTCATTGTAATTAACCGTAAGTGTATAATTCACTCCAACCAGCTCGACGTCAAAGTTCCAATAGGAAAAATGGCTGGCATATCCCACGTATTCATTCCCCTGTCGTGTTGCGATTGCTTCGTATTTCCAAAATCCTGTCGATTCATCGAACGACCACAGAGGAATAGAAGACGGAGCCACAGCTTGAAGTTCGGTCGGAATAGCGCAATGCATTTCTACCTGCGATCCCGCAGCCAATTGCAGCGCTTCGCCACTGGCTCCGCGCAGCTCGATAGCAACCATACCCATTGAGCGCAACACCGATAGAGCTCCATTATGAAACCCCGTGAGTGATCCAGGCATTTGTTTCGTCATCTCGACCATATCGGTCACATCCATGGCATTGAGGGCGACAGAGACTTCCCCATCGTATGCTGAACCATTGTATTGAACTACGTTGGCCGGGAAAATGAGCGTAAACGTTTCAGCCTGCACCGTGCCGCCAACAGCAGATTCGAAGCTGCCGGATATGGCATTCGAAAGCAACTGCACTTCCACCCGATTATAACCACCTTCGGTTGGTATCCAACTGCGCGATCCTTCGAAATAGCCTGATTTGGTAACGCGGACAAAGGCGCTCTTATCATAACATGCTAGGTCCTCAAACTTGAAAAAACCGCGGGCATCGGTGGTTGTTTGCTGGTTGCTCCACCCCGACTGTACGACGGCTCCGGCCACTGCATTGCCCGACTCATCGCGAACCACACCCAATACCAGCACAGCACGGGAGCTGCCCAACTCAAGGCTGTCGACGGTAATTTCTGTGTCCACCGGCGGCAAAAGAACAGGTTCTTCCGGACGATCTTTTTTGCACGCCACAAGCGCGAGCAGCGCCATACCCAGCGCCCATTTCAACACATGCTTCATGCCGACGAAAGTAGCTTGGTCTGAATAGACAAGGAAGGAATGTGAAAAAAAGTTTGGTTACAGTCTCACTCAGTCCCTATTTTCGCGACCTAAAATGAAGGAGGTATATCCGTTATGTTGATTATTCCGGTAAAAGAAGGCGAAAGCATTGACCGCGCACTGAAGAAGTTCAAGAAGAAATTCGAGAAAACAGGCGTCGTAAAAGAATTGCGTAGCCGCCAGGCATACACTAAGAAAAGTGTATCACGTCGTGAAGAAATTAAGAAGGCTGCATACATTTCTACGCTGAAGCGCGAAGAGATGTAATAACAGACTCTTGTTCACAATACGAAAGGTGAGTTTTCAGTTTTTACTGAAAATTCACCTTTCTTGCTTTGGTGCAAACTGAAAAATTCTTGAACTATCTTCTCACCGAGAAGCGATGCTCACTGCATACGATTGATTCCTATGCTGTTGACCTGGATCAGTTTTCACTCTACTGTAAGAAGGAGTTCGACATTGAATCATGCGTTGAAGTAAGCCATCAGGTTGTTCGATCATGGTTGGCTTCGCTCATGGAAAACAACTATCACCCCTCCTCCGTGCATCGGAAGTTGTCGGCTGTCAATGCATTCATGCGCTTTCAAATGAAAGAAGGTATTCTCACAGCCAATCCTGCACGCAACATCCCAAAACCGAAGAAACCGGCCAGACTCCCTCTTTTTGTAGAAGAGAAAGGAGCGCAAGCGTTGTATCACATTGAAAGTAGCGAGCAATTCGTGAGGCCTGCGGATGCCGACACTTTTTTATTGAAAAGAGACGAACTCATTGTAACCCTTTTATACGAAACGGGTATAAGGCAATCAGAGCTACTTGGATTAAAGGACTCGGACGTAGATCGTTCAATTGGTCAAATCAAAGTACTCGGTAAAAGGAATAAAACACGCTACGTGCCGTTAGGCAAAGCAATGATGGGAAAGATCGAAGCATATATCAATCACCGAAATGACCGTTTCCGGCATACATCTTTTGAAAGCCTCATCGTTACTGATAAAGGCAAAAAAGTGACAAAATCTCTTGTTTATCTTAAGGTTAAATTTTACCTTTCGCAGGTAACAACGATTCAGAGGAAAAGTCCTCACGTACTTCGACACACATTCGCAACGCATATGTTGAACAACGGAGCAGAGTTAAATGTCATTAAAGAGATTCTCGGTCATTCGAGTCTGGCTGCTACGCAGGTTTACACGCACAACAGTATTGAGAAATTAAAAAGCATCCATTCTCGGATGCATCCCAGAAATAATTGAAGTTAAACCCTTAAAAACGTTTTGAATTATGCAAGTTCAAGTTCAAAGTATTCACTTCGATGCCGACATCAAATTGATTCGCTTCATTGAAGAAAAGGTCAACAAGCTCAC
>JBIKSC010000307.1:0-3167 GCA_044348775.1 Flavobacteriales bacterium
TCCCTGCTTGGATGAGGCTAATGGAAAGCGAATCACCGACAAATGTTCCTACTCCAGCGACATTCCAAATTATTTGATCAACATTTTGGCTTTCTGAAGTCGGTTCAATTTCAAGTATTACAGGTTTGCAGCCTCGATTGGTTTCGGTCTGAGCGACAAGAATAGGCAGCGGATTTACATTCACTTGGCTAAAGGCAGAAGATGTGCAACCAAAATCAGAGGTGGCTTCCACTCCAATATAGACGGATGATGCGGGCTGAAGGATTGCCGAGTTTGCATTCGGGTCTTCAAATAAATTACTTGGCGTCCATATGCATTCTGAAGAAACTACATTCTCCAATGAAAGCACTTCTCCGAAGCAGATGTCGTAGATTGGGTTTAGATTGATAATTGGATTGGGTTCAATCATAACCGCGACGTAATCAGTGAACGTGCAAACTCCGTCATCGGCGAAAACACTGTAGATGGTTGATGTAGGTTGATTTACCGATGCCGGAATATTAACCGTAGGAGCTGGACTTTCTGCATTGTCCAGTCCGGATGTCGGAAACCAGGTGTAAGTAGTTCCGGAATTGGCACTTCCACCCAACTGTTGGTTGTCCGATCCGGCACACACATGCACATCCGCTCCGGCAGTGTAATTGATTCCATATTGAACCTGCAAATTGACCAACGCCTCATCTGCCGGACAAGGGCCATTGGAAGGTATTCGGTAAACGTAAGTGCCTGATAAGTTCTGCCCCGGATCGAATTCAGTCGAATTAAATGGCTCGTTGTTGAAGTACCAATTACCCAATCCTTCCGAGGCTTGTGGAAGAATTTCATTCAGTAATGTCGGTCCGTCAGTGTAACAGAACAATTCGGCGACATCTTCTCCGGCATCATTGGGAGTGAAAGTCACTAATTCAACAGATAGTTGCTCACCGCCGCAAGTAATTGGCTGAATAACTTCGTAAACAAAATTTTCGGTTCCTGAAAAATCAATGGATGTAAGGTTACCTACAATTTCATTGCTGTAGTTATACCAAGTTCCCATGCCAATTGCGGCCGATGGAAGAACATCGTTTAAGTTGAACAAAGCAGAGCTTCTGCAGACGTCATAGTTGACGGAAGCATCATCAATCACTGGATTGAGCACTTCAACGGATAGTTGACCTTCTTGGTCAGGGCATGAGTTGCCTGAAGGATTGATAACATTAAGCGTCACGCTTCCTTCCAGAGAAGGGTCAAATAGATTACTTTGTAAAGCACCGCCAGAATCTTCAAAGTAGACACTGGAGAGGTTGCTGAAATAATCAGTAAGATCTACCGCATCACCCAAACTACACAGATAAACGGTTTGACTTAAAGGGGCAGCTACAGCAGGCTGCACGAAGACGGCAAATGAAGCCTGATCATCGGCGCATACAGCAGCATTTATTGCGTAGATGAAATTGAATGAGCCAGAACCACTTGGCGTGTATAAATTGCTGACGGTGCTTCCTCCTAGTGTCCAGGTTCCGCCACTGTTGGCATTGCTACTTAGCATGCTGTTCAGGTTGAAAGAAGGATCCGTTTGGCAAATGGTTGCACTGCCATTACTTCCTGCATTTACAGGTGCTTCAACGCTGATGCTTAGGATAGAGCTGCCGGGAGTGCATCCAACATTCGGATAGTAGTATTCATAGTTCCCGGCGGGTTCCTGATCAGGATCGAAGCTACCATCAACTTCTTCTCCGGAAGGGCTCGTCCAGGTGCCTCCTACAATTGGATTACCATCCAGAGCATTGATCATGTTCAAGTTGTTGGAAGTCGAACAAAGTTCAATCTCTGAACTGAGACCGGAGGGGTTATCCTGCGTAAAAGTGATCGTCAGTGTAGATGTTTGAGTCGTGCAAGGGGCTGCAGAGCTTATGGAATAGGTATATACACCTTCCGGCATACTGGATGGGTTGAACGTATCGGAGCCAGCGGGAGAAACCAATCCACTCGGTCCGTTCCAGGTTCCTCCATCATTAGGCGTTTCATTCAATTGGTTCAGCATATTGAACGGACCGCTTCCCTCGCAAACCATGACAGAGGCGGAGGCACCGGCTGATCGCTGAGTCTGTTCGTCGACAAACATGCTTCTAAATACGGGTTGACAGCCTGGCAGATTATCGATGACATAGGTGAACAATGCGTCGTTCATAGTCGCCGGATCGAATACTCCGCCGGGCACAATATTCAGCGAAGCGTTATACCAAACACCAATTGTGTCTGGCGTACCCTGCATGAAATCAATCATTTCGAAAGGCTCATAGGTCTCGCAGATGACATACGTCGTCGTCAATCCAGTATTGTTTGCTTGAATGTAAACACCGGTTGTGACATCACATGTTCCTGTGGTGGTCACGTAGGTGTACCATCCACTTTCCAAGTTAGCAGCTGTAAGTGAGCTAAGTGATGCAGTTGGAATAGTGAGGCCGTTGGGCGCATACCAGGTGCCTCCTGCCTGGAAAGTTGAAAGCTCGGGTGTGAGGTCGAATGGAATTGCGCCTCCGCTGCCTGTGGTATAGGCTTCCAAGCACAATACGACGCGGTGCGCATCCCCGGTGGATGACGGTCCGGCAGATATTTCGAAGTACTCGTCATTGATCGTCCCATTGGAGTACTGGACTACCATGTGATAAACAGATGGACACAAGTCAGTTATAGACACGGTCGTATTCTGTCCGGAAGCGGCGGCGATTGGGGAATTAGAAACGTCGAATAACTGATAGGAAAATGGCAGATTAACGGTCGGTTGAAATTCGATTTCACCTGTACATTGGCAAGCGTCAGAGTTTGAAGGGCTCACAGTGAACTGACCCCTCGCATGCAAGCAAAGAGTTGAGAGAGCAACCAGTATTAGATATTCGACGAATTTCACAAAATGTTCCCTGAGTCAATTTAAGAAGGCTGCAAAGTTAATGGAAGTTATAGTTAAACGTACTGCGAACAGTAGCGATTATCAATAAGATTTCCACATGCTTGAGTCAAAAAAAAACCGCAACAATTGTTACGGTTTCTTCTGTACACAGGTTACAGTTTAGCTTTGGTTAAGGAAAAACGTTGAATGTTCCGAAGAAATATTTTTGTTCTTGAGTGCGATCGCTTGTGATAATTACCTTGTAGCTGTAAACACTTCCGGAAGGAGCTGTTGCTCC
>JBIKSC010000308.1:0-3151 GCA_044348775.1 Flavobacteriales bacterium
CACACGATATTTTCGATGCTCGTTTTGCAGTGACCGTAAATGTTGCTGGCGGAGTACTCAAAGGTGTTAACGAAGGTGGTTTGGCCGGAGAAGTACATATCTATGCTTCACCTGAAACGTGGTTTATCCATGCAGGAACCCCTGATACTCCAATGGGGTTGAATGTGGCGAATATATTCAATACTGAATCCTACTTGATGGTTGGAATGAACCTTCCTGCTTCGCCGGAACCTCCGGTGGAAGTAACTAGCGTAATAACGCCTTCGGTGATTGCAAGGCACCCCGGATTGGCCAACGGAGATGGCTTTGCTTTTGGAACGAGAACTCGATTCAATCCGCGTTTTGATGTAATGCCTATTTACGCCAGTTTAGATCTTCAACTGGGGTTTGATATTTCACTACAGAATTATGGTCCCGATGTTTTTTGTGAAGGATCAACTCCGGGATCTACCATTGGTATTGATGGCTGGTATGCCGATGGTCAGGCATATGCCTACATCGGAATGGACATAGGACTTTTTGTAGATATTTGGGTTGCCAGCGGACGTTTTAGTATCATAAACGCGAGCATGGCAGCTTTGCTTCAAACCGGGTTACCCAATCCAAGTTGGATTCAAGGTACTTGCGGAGGACAGTATAATATTCTGAACGGATTGGTTCGCGGTAATTGCCAATTTGAGTTTAAGGTAGGCGATGAATGCCGTCCGGCTGCGCAAAATCCGCTGGCCGCGATTGATATACTCGAAGATCTTGTGCCATTCAACGGTGAGCAGAACGTAGATTGTGGCACTAACCCGGAGGCTTCATTCAACGCGGAGGTAGACACACCCTTCGATATTAATGAAATTCTCAGCACCGGTTCAGAACGCATGCGTCGTTTTCGCTTTGTTGTGGAGCGCTTTGAGTTGAAAAAAGGAACTGTCGTTGTTCAAACTCGTCGCACCACTTCGCCTGATAAGTTCAAGTCAAGCCTCGTTCCGGCGGCGTTTCTGGATCCTTTTACAAACTACACCGTTTCAATTAAGTTGAAAGGGGAGGAGTTCAACTTCGCAACCAATACATGGGGACCTGCTTATAAAAATGACGGTTCGCTCATTGTTGCAGAACAAGCCAATACATTTAAAACAGGGGCTTACCCCGATCGTATTCCGGACGATGCCGTGCTGTTCTCGTATCCATTCAACACTCAGCGTTACTTCCTGCAAGGCGAATGCAATGACGGCTTGGTGAAGATAAAGTCGACCATGGATCCGCTCTTTGCGACCAATCCGACGCCAACCACCATCCGTAAATTCAATGTGCGATTCATTCCGGTTGACGGTGGTACAGAAATCAACACAACGTTGAACTATGCTGGTACAAGCATCACATTCGAGATTCCACCTTTGCTCAATAACAAGGTCTATGCTTGTCAGCTCATTTCAAAGGACAGCACTATTTACACCATGCAGCAAAACATGGCGAATATGGTTGGAATCTCAGCCGGAGCTGCAGGAAGTGTAGCAGGAACAGCTATTACATCCAGTCAGCTGGCATCGGTGACAGCAGCACAGTTCTCGACACTTCAGCAAACGTTTGCGTCGCTGGGAACCGGTGCAGAAGCAAGAAACAACCGCATCAATGGTCGATCGGTGCGCAAAAACGAGAAGTTGTTATATGTATTCTTCTTTAAGACCTCACAGCACAACACGCTCGTGCAGAAAATGCAGTCACAAAACCCAAGCACCACAGCTTCCGAGTTGTTTGGAAGCATTACTTGGCTTGAACCAAAATATACAGGTGGAGAAAGGTTCGATTCCTTCGATGTTAACGGTTTCCCTTACATGGATGGTTCAATTCCTGCACGAACCAAATCACTTGTATATTTTGGTGACCCAAGAAGCGGAAACTGGAATACTACCTACACCACACCTGTTATCTACGACTTGTATCAAATGTTCCGCACCGGAGGCTACACTGCTCTTAAACTACTGCGTTCCAACCCGGATACTTTGGGCATTCCGCCTCGTTGGACGGTACGATTTGATTCAGATTATAGTGCGGCAGCCCCCCTTTCACCCAACGAATTCTTACCACAAAGTTTGTCCCCCAATTCTGTATTCTCGAATTTGTCGATCTCGCAAATTTCCTCTACAGCCATCACTACTTCTTCAGGATTTGGCGGTTTTGGTGGATTTACGGGACTGGTAGCTGCACCTAGTTCCTTGCACTTGAAAGTTTCGACCGGATTGAACACCTACTTCGATTATCAGCGTATGGTAACCATTGGGAATAATGTGATGGGATACTATGGACACCCATCAACTAGTGAGTTCTATCCTTATAACGTCAAGACTAAATTTCTTCAGTTTTTGGGATATGGTTGGAGGCCTATGTACACTGGAAATTATGAGGTGAATTATTATTACCGAACTCCTGCATTTTTGTGTCAAACGATGGATGATTTCACACCGATTGACAATCGTAAACCTTATACTTATTGATGTATGAAACGCATAATTATTTGCCTTCTAGTAATATTTTCAACGGCTCTTCAAATGCACGCCCAAGGTGAACATATGCGAATAATCGCTCGCCAATATGCCGATTCGGTTGTGCTTCGTTGGGCCCCACTCAATTCGATAGAGTGGGCCCAGATGAATCGATATGGATATCGATTAGAGCGAATGGACTTTAATGAAAGCACAACCAAGAATGCAAAACCAAAGCAGCTGGGGCCGGATAGTATTCGCCCATATAGCTTAGAGAAATGGAAGGCATCATTTCCGGTTGATCATCCGTGGGCACCTGTTGCGGTGCAAGCATTATATGGAAAACAGTTCAACACTTCAATGGCTGGTGCTTCTTCCATCAAGGAGCAAGCTCAAGAGGCAATGCTACGCTATTCGTTTTCATTGCTCATGGCCGATTTAGATGCTCCGACCGCTCAAGGTCTTGCCTTACGCTGGAGCGACACCAAACTTCCGGCAAGCGGATCAGTACAGTATCGCCTCATCTCTCTTCACCCCACCATTAAAGACACGGTGGAGGTGGGTATTCGCATTGGAGACCCGATAGAGGCAGTTCCGTCGAGCCCGCTGATTGAAGCGGAAAGTGGAGATAAGTCCGTGTCGCTTCGTTGGGATGTTATGATGGAGAATCCTGTTTTCAC
>JBIKSC010000060.1:0-11522 GCA_044348775.1 Flavobacteriales bacterium
GACTTCAATGGCACCGACACGTTTGAGTACACTGCTTGCGACGACGACGGCAACTGCGCCACCGTTACGGTTACGATAACGGTAACACCCGTTGACGACGAACTACAGTCTGCCGAGAACGACCAATACACCGTATATGAAAATGAAACACTCACCGGAAATGTGGCTGAGAACGATGTGAACTTAGACGGATTCACGTTTACCGTGACATCGAACGTTCAAAACGGAACACTTGTTTTCAATGCGGACGGTAGCTTCACATACACACCCAACGCTGGAGCCTCGGATTTCGATGAGTTTACCTATGAAGCCTGCGATGCCGATGGCAATTGCTACACTGCAACGGTAACTATCATTATCGTAGAAGTCGAAACAGATGATATCCTCGTTGCTGCCGGATTCTCTCCGAACGGTGATAACGTGAATGAAACCCTTGCGATAGAGAATATCGAATTCTATCCTGAGAATAAGATTATCATATTCAACCGCTGGGGTAATGTGGTCTATGAAAAAACAGGTTACACCAATGCAATCGGCTGGAATGGTAACGCCGACGAAGATGGAGCTATGGGCAGCACTAAAGTTCCCGAAGGCACTTACTTCTATGTTTTAGAAACGGGTCAGTCAACTCTCAATGCCAATAAAGCACCTGAGAACCTATCCGGATTCATCGTTATTAAATACTCGAACAATCAATAAACATGTATAAAACAGAAAGGACAATGAAAACAATCTTGAACTTCCCCAAAAGCTTGATGCTCATGCTGAGCATGGCAGCATGTTTTGCGAGTAATGCTCAGTTTGATCCAAACTTCACGCAATACATGTTTAATGAAGCCATTATAAACCCTGGTTATGCCGGCTCAAGAGAGTGCCTCTCAGGTACTATGCTCTATCGCCAACAGTGGGTTGGTTTGGACGGTGCTCCCACAACATTAACAGGCAGCATACACTCCCCTATCATGGGTGGGAAACTCGGTGCGGGTATCAATTTCGTCAATGAAAAAATTGGCGTATCACAGCGCACAGCCGTTAACGCTAATGGTGCCTATCGCCTGGGTTTGAAGAATGCCACACTATCGTTTGGTATTCAACTCGGGCTTGTAAGTCTGAGTGAAAACCTGAGTCAACTCAATTTGCAGAACGACCAGCAATTCATGATTAGCAGTGGAAAAAAGACTGCTCCAAACCTCGGATTTGGCATGTTCTACAGCACATCCAAATGGTACGGTGGGCTTTCTATCCCACGTTTAATCTACAACCGAATCGATGTAGCCAATGGAAGCACTGAAGTGCAGAACTCTTTCAATGTTGAATACTTCCACTACTACCTCACCGGTGGTGGTGTTCTGAGTCTTAACAATATGATTAAAGTTCGACCGAACGCTATGATGAAAGTGGTAAAAGGCGCCCCCGCGCAGCTGGACATCAATGCAAACGTGTTGTTCAATGACTTCATATGGACAGGAGTTGGATATCGCACGGGTGATGCTGTTAATGTAATGCTCGGTGCTTACATCAACAAACAATTACGCATCGGATACAGCTATGATTACACGCTCTCAATGTTGCAGGATTACAACACAGGATCTCATGAAATCATGCTAGGATACGATCTGAATTTCACGAAGGACAAAATGGTTTCACCTCGTTACTTCTAAACTCCGAAAACATGAACTACAAAAACATAGCAACACTTCTACTCCTCGGAGTTTTTGTATCATCAGTAAGCTACGGTCAGATATCCCAAGGTGACAAAGCGTATGAGCGAATGGCCTATGCAAAAGCTGCAGGCTACTACGAAAACGGTCTAAAAAAAGACACTGCAAACTATGTCGCATGGTCCAAAATGGCAGATTGCTATCGCAGACTCGGCGATGCCCGAAACGCTGAACGATCATATGCGAAAGTCATGCAAGGGAATGCGGAAAATTCCAATGATCACTACTTCTACATTCTCAGCCTTCTTCAAAATCAGCGCTATGTAGAAGCCAAAAAAGAGATCACCGATTTTACAACGAGCTACGGCGAAGACCCACGAATCGACATACTGAATGGCTGCACCGCCAATTTAGACGAGTATCTTCTCAAGAAAGGTTCATATAGCGTAAAAGCAATTAATCAGAACAGCGGTGCCTCTGATATCTGCCCAATAGCCTATGATAACGGCATTGTATTCATAAGTGATAGAGGCGCAATGCAAGCCAAAAAACTCACGAATGGCTCTACAGATCGTCCCTTCTATGCACCCTACTTCGCGAAAGGAACCGGTGCCTCCTTCGATGCTGCCACACCTTTCGAAACAAGTGAAAAGAACGATTATCACAGCGGACCTATCACCTTTAACGCCGACGGCAGTCTAATGCTCATAACTCGAAGCACGCGTGCAAATGGAAAAATTGCCAAAGACGACAAAAGCGTAGTTCGTTTACAGTTACTTTCTTCTGCTAAAGGCAGCGAAGCTTGGGGAATCGAAGTATTACTACCCTTCAATAGCACGTCCTACTCATGCATGCACCCAAGCCTTTCACCGGATGGCAAAACACTCTACTTTTCATCTGACATGCCAGGTGGGCTAGGTGGGATTGACATATGGAAAAGCAATTGGGACGGCTCTGTTTGGGGTACACCCGAAAATCTTGGTAATAAAGTAAACTCAATCGGTGACGACGTTTTTCCGTTTATCACCGGTGAAAATATTCTCTATTTCGCAACAAACGGCCGTCCTGGCTTAGGTGGTCTTGACATATACATCAGCGAAATGAGCGGTGGAACTTGGACACGCGCCGAAAATTTGGGCGGTGATGTCAATTCATCCAATGATGACTTTGGATTTTCATACAGTTCAACAGCGAAGACAGGATATTTCAGCAGCAATAGAAACTCACAGGGGTTAGACGACGATCTCTTTTTCTTCGAAAAATTATGTACCAATACTAACGTAACCATAACCGATGAAGAGACAGGTAAACCCGTAGTAGGTGCTACTGTCAAAATTGTAGAAAATGGCGTTGATATCGGCAATGTTCTTACCGATGACTCGGGACTCATCAATCGTTGCCTCAATCCTTCTCGTAACTATGAGTTTATATGTCAACGTGAGAAATACAACAATGGAAAAGTGACACTGAGTAGTTCACAATTGGCGGCCAGCAATGGCAGCGCTTCAGCATCCATCAACATGAAACGCATTCCCGATAGCGTTGCCCATGTGGAAGGTCGCGTTTTTAACGCCGATGACAAAAGCGGAGCTGCTGGTTTGACTGTTTCCCTTGTAAACAAAAAATCAGGTGAGACTAAAACAGCTACCACCGATGCATCGGGCAAATACCGTTTCGAAAAACTGGACATTGATTGTGATTATGAAGTTCGAACCAACAAAACTGATTGTGGTGAGCCGATAGAGGCATTCAACACACGCGGGATTGTAGGCACGAAAACCCTCACGATGGACATACCGCTGCTTTGTAAGAACGACGTGATTCAGATTGACAACATTTACTACGATTATAAGAAGTTTGACATTCGTCCGGACGCAGCCTTAGAACTCGATAAGATCGTGGCTATCCTGAACAAGTACCCGAACATGCGCATTGAGCTTCGTTCGCATACCGATTCACGTGGGAATGACAATTTCAACTTAAAACTATCCGATGACCGCGCGAACAGTGCTGCACTCTATATCGTAGGCAAAGGAATTGACAGCAAGCGAATCGTAGCAAAAGGCTATGGAGAAAAGGAGCTGTTAAACAAATGCAAGAACGGCGCAAAATGCGACGAGAAAGAACACGAAGAAAATCGAAGAACTGAGTTTAAAATCTTATCACTGTAGTATTCAAACTATCGTAATTGAAACAAAGGCCGGTAACACGGCCTTTGTTGTTTCTAAACATCTCATAACCAGCACAGAAAACCGCATTTGCATTTGTTTTATACGTACATTCAATATTTTTGTCGATATTTGTATGGATTTCATCGATAGATTGAATCGACACACAAACTGATGAATAAAGGCAATAATCGAAACATCCTTCTTGCAACGCGGTCTATCGTGACCACTGTATTCTTTTGCGTCACAGCTTTAGCTCTTTCGGGTCAAGCAATCGATGACAATGAAAACACGGCTCATGACTATATTCTTACTTACGGAAACGTCAGCGCAAATGACAATCTACCGGCAGGTGTTCGTGCGCACAGATTTCTCAATGAAGCGTCACTGGGTAGCATTCAATGGGTTGATTCAATAGCGGGAATATTCGTGTACTTGGTTGACCCAATCAACGTGCAACTATACGGAAACGAAGGAATCGCGGCAAGACTCGATAGCATCTACTACGAGGTGTGTGTCCCGACACATTGCGATACTGCCCTTATCGAGGTATTCATAGCGTTAATGCCCGACAATCCGGTTGCTAATCCTGATACATTCTATGTTGAAGCCGGATCGATGAGATGGTGCGATGTAAGTATCAATGACTACGACCCTGATTCTATAAGTGACCCAAATCAAGGGTCCTCAAGGTTTTTCAAAGTAACCAGTCCTCAGCATATCAATATCGAGTTGTCTGAATTGGATTCTATACCAAAACAGAACGGCACTTTCCTTTACATACCTGAAGATGGTTTTTTAGGTGAAGATGAATTCCTATATAGTCATTGGGAACCCGAGCCTTGCAACCGCCACTCGCAACCCTGCCTTGTAACCATATTCGTAGTCCCCGAAAACGCCTCACCCTTTGCATCCCAAATTAATCTGGGCAATATCAACGAAGAATCTGTTCGCAATCAGAACTTAGCGTTCTTTACCTTCGATCCTGAAGGTGAACCCCTCACCTATCGGATCATTGAGCAAGGGGCTGGAGGCACAGGTTTTACGTTTTCGAATGGAGCCTTTACCTATACCGCAGCTCTCAACTTTATTGGACCGGACACCCTGTACTACGAAGTAACTGACCTGGTAGGTCAAACCGATACCGCAGCCATCATTCTCAACGTGGTGAATGCGAACAATGACGCTCCATTAGCCCCCCAGCGAAACTTCACTGCAACGGAGGATACACCATTAAATGTAAGTATTGCATTTGAAGACACTGTCGATGGTGATATTCTTTCCTACTCCATCGAAACTCCTCCTGCGCATGGAACAGCTACTATTTCCTCCGCAGGCATCCTAATCTACACACCCAACGCGAACTACGCCGGGCCAGAAGTCATCACTTACAGAAGTTGCGACTCCGGAAATTTGTGCAGTACGGCTGCTATTACTATTGAAGTTATCCCGGTCAATGATTCGCCTGATGTTTCCGGCGACACCAATGAACTTCCGATAAATGGCACACTCACGGGAGGACTTCAAACAAACGTGTCGGACATTGATAGCCCAATCAATGGCATGAACTATTCGCTCACCGAAGCTGCAACTAATGGAAACGTAGTGGTGGAGGCAAATGGTAATTACAGCTATACACCCAACGAGTATTTCTACGGTAACGATACCTTCACCTACACCGTTTGCGATAATGAGGGCGGTTGCGCTTCAGGTATAGTTGATATAACTGTTACACTCGTTAACCTACCTCCACAAGCTGAAAACACCGTAATTACATTGAACGAAGACACGGAAACAATCATCTCATTGGATCCATTTACATTTGATTTCGGTAATAGTGATCTCATTTACTCGATTGTTGACTCACCTGTGATAGGAACATTCTCCAACATCACCAATCAAGGTTTTAACTTTCAACCTGAGCTCAATTCAAATGGCACGTTCTTGATTTCTTATCGAGTTTGTGATACAGGTAATTTGTGTGATACAGCTCAAGTTGAAATCACCATTCTACCCATCAACGACACGCCCGTAGCGTTCAATTCCACATTTGAAGGATTCGAAGATGCTGTTCTGAATTGGCAAGCACAATACACCGATATAGATGATGACGCATTGATGTTTACCATACTTCAATCACCCATACACGGAACTCTTCAAGGTAACACGTATATATCGGAATTAGACTTTTACGGTACCGATACTTTTTCGTATCAAGTATGTGATGATTCCGGTGCTTGCGCCCAAGGCTACTTCGACATTACGATAGCCCCCGTGAATGATAGTCCAATTGCGATTGATGAAATAATCGAAGGTCTTGAAGACAACTGGATTTCAGGAAGCGTTTCCGCCAATGACATCGATATTGACTCATCTATTCTCAATTACTTTTTGATTGATCAAAATAACCCCTACAACTTAGAGCTAGCAAACGATGGTTCTTTTACCTGGTTGCCACCCAACAATTTTTCAGGTAACATATACTTTGAATATCGTTGTTGTGATGCAGAAGGGCTTTGTGATACAGCGCTGACTATGCTATCAATAGATGAGGTTAATGACATTCCTTTGGTCAGCTTCCCTGCGATTCAGATTGAAGAAGACAGTCAGGCTGAATACACTGCGATATACTACGCATTCGACACGGAAGGCCAGAACATACAGCAATCAATTGTTACGGCTCAGGGAGTAGAAGTATTGCTTAACCCTATTTCAGGTTTTTTACAATTGACTTCTAGCGCAAATTACTTTGGAGATGCATTCGTTGTGATGAATACATGCGACGCAATGGGAGGCTGTTCGGTCGATACAATCTTCATAGATATTCAACCGGTCAATGACGCCCCCTTCGGATTTAACGATGAATACAGTACGTTTCAAAATGTTCCGTTGTCGGGCTCATGGTACAACCATGCTTTCGACATAGACGATACCGCTCTTTATTATACTGCAGTAACTGCTTTCGGAACATTGACGATTTCAGATGTTGGAACTTTCGAATACACACCACTCGAAAACTTCTTAGGTTCGGACACTATATGGCTGCAGGCATGCGACAGCTCTGATGCGTGCACAAGCCTACTCTTTTTGCTTGAGGTATTACCTCCTAATCAAGCGCCTTTTGTTACGAATGCGCAACGTACTATTTGTCAGGGTAGCTCCGCTTCAATTGCGCTCTCTGAATTGGCCTTTGACGAAGTAGATACCGCGGACAACTTACAGTACGCATTCACTTCCTCTGTTGGCAGCACCTACATCATCGACGGCGAAACACAATCGCTGATAATCACGCCCACTTCCTTCTTCACCGGGGAAATGACTATCGAATTTGACGTATGCGACAATGAGATTCCATCACTTTGCTCCGGAGGAGACATCACATTGAATGTAACCCCAATCACTACGCCTGAAATTATCGCTGTAACTGTCCATTCAATTAGCTGTTTCGGGATGAACGACGGCAACATCATTATCGAGCAAGTATCCGATAGTGCCGGCGTGAGTTATCTCTGGGAAAATTCGAGCACTGATAGCGCGATTTACAATCTAGGCGCAGGTGAGTATAGTGTGCAGATTACGGGCCTATCCGACTGTAGCACATCAACTATAGCTCAGTTCAACATTACAGAACCGCAAGAATTAAGTGTACAGCTGAACGTCCAGTCCATTAGCTCTCCAAACAGCACGCTCATCGAAAGCGAGGTGACCGGAGGAACCCCACCCTACAGCTTTCAGTGGCAGGGACCTGATAACTACACTGCAAACACTCCTGATGTTTCCAACGTGACTTCTGCAGGACAATACAACCTTGTCGTAACAGATGCAAATGACTGCTCGGTTGAAACAAGCACGCTCATTAATTCAACATTCTCAACCAAATTCGAAACCCTTTTGGTATACCCGAATCCAACAAGGGGGCAAGATGTTCAGGTTCTACTACCCTCGGATGTTCACGCCGGTGCAGTCATACGCCTGATTGACTCGGTAGGTAGCATCGTGTTTGAAACCATAACTTCAACTAACCGTAATGTTATTCCGGTAAACGAATACAGCTCTGGAATCTACTACCTCAATGTTTCCGGCAGTATGAATAACTATCAAACGCCCATTGTAATTGAACCCTGAATGAGAATGCCCTAAACCGTTTAGGGAATTGTGTTTTATATTTGTAAAAGAACTGAAGACTAGATATTTCCTTCGCTCACGTCGGATATTTTAAGTCGCAAAAGATAACATATGCGTCATTTCTACATCCTTCTATGGACATTGGCTGTTATGCTTGTATCTCACTCGGCGCATGCTCAGGTGAACGCCTTTGACGACGATTATTTGGTCAATGAGAATGAAGTCTGGACAGGTAACCTTGGCGACAATGATATTCTTCCTGCGGGCTCAGCTTCATACTCAGTTGTTGAAGGACCGTCTTTTGGAAGCTTTACTTTTACCACCGGGGGTAACTTCTTATACACTCCTCCCCTCAATGAGTTCGGTTTTCAAGACAGCATCTATTATCAGGTGTGCGTAAATGGTTCATGCGACATTGCCGGTGTCGAGTTTTATGTAATCTTTCGAAACACGGTTCCTTTTGCGGGAGCAGATAACTTTTCGGTCGAATTCAACACACCTCGCACTGGCAATGTTGGGCTGAATGACAATGATCCGGACTCCATTACCGACCCGATAGACACCTCACTCGATTGGTTCAAGTTCACCAATCCAACAAACGGCATCGTGAATGTTTTTTCTGTCGATGGCACATTCACCTATACCCCCAACACCGGATTCACAGGCACTGATTCCTTTCAATATTATGTTGTGGATCACTGCGGGCTATACGCCATCGCTACAGTCACTTTAACTGTGGTAGGTCCCAACCAAAATCCAATTGCCACCGATCAAACGATAAACACGTTAAGTGAAGACGTCACATATGATGGAAATCTTCTTCCACTGGTTTCTGATCCTGAAAACGATGCAATCACATTCACGTTGTTAACCGGTCCTTCTTCCGGAACCATCCAACTATTTTCCAACGGGACCTACACCTTTACTCCCTTTCCCAATTTCACCGGCAATGTCTCATTTAGCTTCAATGCCTGCGATGCTGTTGGTCAATGCGATCAGGGAACAGTAAACCTCACGATCAACAATGTGGACAATGATCCACCGCAACTTGTCAATGACAACAAAATCCTCAACGAAGATGGCACCGGTATCATTAATGCGGCAACCAACGATTTCGATGATACAGGAGCGTTAACGTACAGCATCTATTCACAACCGTCCAATGGAACAGCCACACTGATTAATTCCACCGGACAGTTTAGCTATACACCGGAGGCCAATTATTTCGGATTCGACAGTTTTGTCATTCAGGCGTGCGACGGTGTGAGTTGCGCAACATCCATTGTTTCTCTCCAGATTAACGGCATCAATGACGGTCCTTCTGCCTCTCCATTCGTATTGACACTGAATGAAGACAACGGCTCAAATGGCACAATCACTACCCTTGCCGATGCAGAGCCCAACGCATTATTGTTTACGACGCCAGGCGGGAATAACATAGCGGGACTCAGTATTAATACTAACGGGACCTACAGCTATGTTGCCCCTGCGAACTATTTCGGCACGCAAACAATCAATCTTCAAGGCTGCGATCCGCAAGGACTCTGCGCGACTACAACTTTTACGTTAGTTGTAAATGCAGTGAATGACTTACCCATTGCAACCGACGACAACTTCAGTATCAGTGAAGACCAAATCTTGACGGGCAATATCAGTAACGGAGAATATGACATCGAAGGAAATACCCTCACTTACGCGGCGGTGCAGCAAACCGCTAACGGAGTGCTTAACCTCAGCGCCAATGGTCAATTCAGCTATTCGCCCAACATCAATTGGTTTGGCACTGAGCTGATCAATGTCAATGTGTGTGACCAGCAAAACGGCTGCACCCTCACACCGCTATCCATTACGGTAAATTCAGTTAATGACATTCCAACAGCCACACCGGCCAGTGTAAACACCAATGAAGACAATCCGATTTCAGGCAACCTGAATGCATTTGTAAGCGATGTTGAAACGTCGCAGCTGCTGTTCAGCTTGCAAACGAATGCGAATGCGGGTAGTTTTAACCTAACACCCAATGGAAGCTTTACATTCACTCCAGCGATAAACTTCTTCGGAACAGTTAGTGCTTCCTATCAAGCCTGTGATGCAGCAAACGCGTGTGTTACCGGCATCATTTCCATTCAAGTTATAAGCATCAACGATACACCCGTTGCTCCCAACGTAAACATCACCATCAACGAAGACCAGCCGACCTCAGGAATTGCAACAGGAATTTCGGACGCTGATCATTCCAATTTGACAATCACCGTTACGACGGACGCACAGAACGGCAATTTTACTATTTCGAATACTGGTGCTTACACTTACGCTCCGAGTACAAATTTCTTCGGCACTGAATCGATCACGTATAATGTGTGTGATCCTGCAGGACTATGTGCATCAGGTAATATCACCATTCAAATTACATCCGTAGAAGATCTTCCACAAGTTAGTGGAGAATCACTCGCCATTGTCGAAGGAAACACGCTCACCGGAAATGTAAGCACGAATGATTCCGATGGAGACGGCGACCCCTTATCCTACAGCATACTCAGCGCAGCTCAGAATGGTGTGCTGAGCTTAAACACAGACGGAACATTCAGCTTCATACCCAACATAGGCTTTCTGGGTAATGAAACCATTAACTACATGGTGTGCGACGATAATGGAAATTGCGCATCAGCCACACTTACCATTGATGTTCTTACCTCCAATACAGACCCAACCGTTGTATCGAGCACCTTCACCATCGACGAAGACGAAATATTATCAAGTAGTTTGTTGGAATTTGTTACTGATGCGGAAGGAGGCGTTTTCACATTCACAACACTTGATTCACCTGCTCAAGGGAACATTCAATGGTTAGGCAATGGTAACTTCAACTTCACACCAGCCCCGAATTTCTATGGCAACGACTCTTTCACTTTCAGAGTCTGCGACAATGGTTTACTATGCGCTGAAGCCACAGTGAGCATAACCATTCAGCCGGTAAATGATGCACCAATCAGTTCTGCCATCACATACGTAGCTTATGAGGATGCCACCTCTTCAGAAAACATTGGAGAATATGACTTTGATATTGAAAACGAAGCAATATCCTATCAACTCATTTCAACTCCCTCGCATGGAATTGCAGTTTTAAACGAAGACGGTGTTTTGGAATACACTCCGAACGCCAATTATAATGGCACTGATTCAATTTCATATCAAGTATGCGATGCCTCCGGTGCGTGCACTTTTTCAGAGCTCGAAATATTGGTTTTTTCCATAAACGATAATCCTATAGCTCAGCCCGCTTTCATCACTATTCAAGAAGATGAATCCGCTAATGGAATCATCGAGGACCTCGTTACAGATGCCGATAACGAATCACTCTTCTTCGGCACCATGATAGCTCCTGTCAACGGCCTACTCGTTATTCAAAACAACGGTGACTATTCATATTCACCGAATGGTAATTTCTCCGGTGTAGATCAATTCACGTATCTTGTTTGCGACGGGTTTGGTGTTTGTGATACTGCGACTATATACGTAACAGTGGTTTCGGTTAATGATGCACCAACCGCTGTCAATGACAGTCTTA
>JBIKSC010000309.1:0-3132 GCA_044348775.1 Flavobacteriales bacterium
GAATCTGGCAATACCTTTTTGGAGGCTACGGGCAATGATGCAATCATGGAGTTGTTGAGTGATCCGGATATTGCGGCAACGGGTGTGCGATGTGTAAAGATGACACTACCTTCTGGCTCTTCTCTTTTGTCGTATCTCGATGAAACAAATATTGAGCTCGAAGCAGGTTCCGTGGCCTTTTTGGAGATGGATTACAGTTGCAATAACACATTTGCGGTGGGCCTTTTCGCCATCGCTGGAGGAAACTCCACCAAGGTCCCTGTTTTATTTCTCACACCCAGTCAATCCGGCAACGGTGAACTGCCGGAATGGAAAAAGATTTACATGGATTTAGGAATGGTGGCATCTCAATATCCCAATACAGAAAGTTTTCGTTTGTATATCGAGTGCACCAGAAGCGAAGAAGAGTCTCCTGTAATTTTTCTCGACGATATCAAAATTGTCAAGTAACCCCGGATGAACAACGCACGTCAAATTACCAAGTATGTTGTAGCGGATTTATGCGCTGCAGCAATCGCTTGGACGACGCTTTACGTGTATCGAAAAGTATATCTTGAACCCATAAAGTATGGCGGTGCTGTTAAAATGGACTTCGATGATAATTTCTTTCTCGGATTAACCATCGTACCCTTGTTTTGGCTTTTGCTTTATGGATTGAGCGGCCATTATTCTGCGGTGTTTCGACGACACCGATTGAAGGAGTTGGCGCAAGTTTCAATGGCTACTATCATCGGTGTGATTATCATTTTTTTTGTGCTTCTTCTCGATGATGAAATCAAGCATTATCGGCACTATTACAAGTCTTTTCTGGTGTTGCTTTCCGCGCATTTCAGCTTAACACTCCTATTACGCTTGTTTCTAACCTCTCGCACCGTTTCGCGCGTTCATAAAGGTGAGATTGGGTTCAACACAATTATTGTGGGTGGATATGACAGGGCTCTTAGTTTATATGAGGAAATCAGCACGATGAGGAATTCTCCAGGCTATCATTTTGTCGGATTTGTTCGTGTAAACGGACAAGACAACCTGCTGGCGAAGCATATTCCCTTGCTGGGCAAATACTATGACTTGCCCCGACTGATTGAGTTACATGATGTTGAGGAGGTCATTATAGCCGTCGAGAGTGGCGACCACAAAGATCTTCAGGCAATATTGCATTTGCTCGAAGGGTGGGAGGTACAGGTGAGTATCATACCGGATATGTTTGACATTTTGAGTGGCTCGGTAAAGATGAACAGCATCTATGGTGTGCCACTTATCCGCGTGAATCATGAGATCATGCCTGAGTGGCAGTTTTCCGTCAAGCGCTTTCTGGATTTGGCTGTTTCGGCTTTTGCTATTGTTTTGCTTTTCCCTTTTCTTCTCATTATTGCCGGCGTCATTGCCTTCTCATCAAAAGGACCGGTTCTGTATTTTCAAGAGAGAATCGGAAAGCATGGAAAGCCTTTTCGAATCGTGAAATTCAGGACCATGTATACGAATGCCGAAGCAAATGGTCCACAACTCAGTTCAACCTTTGACCAGCGTGTTACCCCCGTTGGCAGGTTTTTACGTAAAACACGCATGGATGAATTACCTCAATTCTACAATGTGTTGAAAGGAGAAATGTCGCTGGTAGGACCACGCCCTGAAAGACGCTATTTCATTGATCTGATTATGGAACGAGCGCCTCATTATAGCCACCTGCACAGGGTTCGTCCGGGGATAACCTCTTGGGGGCAGGTCAAATACGGCTATGCCGAGAATGTAGATCAGATGATACAGCGTTTGAAGTATGATGTGCTCTACATCGAAAATATGTCGCTGGCCATGGATTTTAAAATTCTATTCTACACAATTGCTATCGTGTTGAGAGGCTCAGGAAAGTAGCCTTCAAAGCATCGACGAAGCTCTTTGCAAGCGCTCCGACTGGTAGACATCAACTGTGTGAAAGGGTAGTGCGCTCCTGAGTTCTTGATGAAGTTCTTCAATCGCTTCCGAACTCTTTAAGGGCCTTCTAAGGTCGAGTGCTTGAGCCGCTGTTAGCCATTCGATTCCCAGTATCTTTTTTAGATTTTCAACTACGCGCAGGCACTTTGTTGCTGCATTAGCACCCATGCTCACATGGTCTTCCTGGCCGTTACTGCTGTCGATGCTGTCGATGCTGGCCGGTGAACAATATTGCTTATTCTGAGATACAATGCTAGCAGCCGTGTATTGCGGTATCATATATCCGCTGTGCAGGCCGGCGTCGGGTGCAAGGTAGGCGGGTAGACCGCGCTGGCCGCCTATGAGTTTGTATGTGCGGCGTTCAGAAATACTTCCAACTTCAGCTAATGCAATAGCTAGAAAGTCAAGCACCAAGGCAAGTGGCTGACCGTGAAAGTTGCCTCCCGAAAGCACTTGGTCATCTTCATGGAAAATGAGCGGGTTATCTGTTACGGAGTTTAACTCAATTTCTGTAATCCGCTTGACATGCCAGAGGGAGTCAAAACTCGCTCCTATCACTTGTGGAATGCAGCGAAAACTATAGGGATCCTGAACATGTGCTTTGGGTTGTTGTGCAATGGCACTGCCTTGAAGCAATGTGCGCATTTGCCTTGCTACATATTGCTGACCGGTGTGAGGTCGTGTTGTATGAATGCGCTCATCAAATGGTTCCAAGCGACCATCGTAGGCGTCGAGGGATAATGCCGCGATAGACAGTGAGCGCTCCATTAAACGCTCACCCTCAACTACGCACCACGTGGCATAGGCGCTCATGAATTGTGTTCCGTTGATGAGTGCAAGACCTTCTTTGCTGCTCAATTTTATAGGGGCTAGTCCGCATGCGCGGAGAGCCTCGATTGATGACGTGCGTTGACCGCGGAAATTCACTTCTCCGTGACCAATCAACGGAAGACACAAATGGGAAAGGGGAGCCAAATCTCCGCTTGCGCCTAACGAACCTTGGTTGTATACGACGGGAATTATGCCATGATTGTATAGCTGGGCCATAAGCTCCACCGTTTCGGGTTTCACACCGCTATTACCATACAGTACGCCGCGAATTTTCAGAAGTAGCATGAGTCGTACAATGAACTCCGGAACCTCTTCACCCATGCCACATGCGTGAGAAAGCAACAGATTTTCCTGAAGCTGACTGAGGTCTTC
>JBIKSC010000310.1:0-3102 GCA_044348775.1 Flavobacteriales bacterium
CTGTATGCTCAACCGGCACAAATACTTCCAGCTTCAGCAGTTCTTCGCGCCGAGGCGCCAAAATTCGTAACTTACTCAGGCCTAGCTTCTCTGCAATCTTTCGATTAACGCCATGCTTCACATTGTCAAGGTTCGTGTGTATAGCATATATGGCCACGTCATTGCGCACAGCTTTAATGACAGTTCGCTCGATATAATTCCTTCCAGTAATCCTTTTTAACCCGCTGAAAACGATTGGGTGATGGGCGACCACCAAGTTGCATCCTTTCGCTATGGCCTCATCAATCACTTCCTCAGTGCTATCAAGGCAAAACAATACTCCCGTAATGGTTTGCCCTGGATTTCCTACCAACAGGCCACTATTATCATAACTTTCCTGTAACGCAGGGGGGGCCCACTCTTCGAATGCGGCAATGATTTCCTTCAAAAGCATGGCTGCAAATTACACAATGCAAAGTAGCAAGTGCAAATAGTAAACAAATTCATTGCAAATAAGATACACTCAAATCTGACAAGTCGACTATCTTCGCCTTATGTATCGGAGGAGAAAATGGTTGAAGCCTTTAGGAATGATTTATAGTGCCTTAATTAGGCTACGCCATGCTCTTTACAACAGCAAAATAATCAAACCGGAAATAGGCAAACTCCCTACTATCGTTATCGGGAATCTTGCTTTGGGCGGAACCGGTAAAACCCCTCATGCCGAGTATGTTCTTAGACAGCTTCGCCAATGGTGCAAACCTGCGCTGCTTTCAAGGGGGTATGGACGCGAAACAAGGGGTTTCGTTTGGGCGAATCGTGTGAAGGCCTCAGCATCCATCATTGGAGATGAGCCGATGCAAATCCATTTGAAGTTTCCTGACTTGGTTGTAGCCGTTTGTGAAAACAGACTTCGGGGTATCGAGTACCTGAAAAACCTCACCAATAGCAATGTCGTTGTACTTGACGATGCTTTCCAACACCGAAAACTTCAGGGCGACTTCAATATATTGCTCACCTGCTATGATAATCCCTACTGGAAAGACAGTGTCGTGCCGGGAGGATCACTGCGCGACATAAAACAGTCCGCTCGCAGAGCTGATGCCATCATCGTCACTAAATGTCCGGAAAATTTGGTGCGCGATAAGCAGGAGGAAGCAATAAGGGCGATTCGACCTAGAAAGAATCAGCAGGTTTTCTTCACCCGCATGGAATATGGCGATGCCTATCCACTGAACGGCGAAGCGGCCTCCCTGCAGGCCGGAAGCAAGGTAATCGGTCTGGCCGGCCTTGCCGACGACACCTCGTTTCGACAATATCTGGACTCTCGATATCAATCGGTTTATTTCGAATCATTTGCAGATCATCACACTTTTTCACCAAAGGAGGTGGAGCAGCTATGGTCTAAGTATGGTACTTTTGCCCAAGCGATAGTGACCACCGAAAAAGACGCTGTTCGTCTGAGAAACATAACGGTTCCTGAGGGTATTCCGATTTTTGTAATACCTATTACTGTTGTCTTTCTCAACAATGAGTCGGCCTTCGTTCAGTTGCTTCGCTCCACTTGAACTCATTCACGCATGCGACATTCCTGTATTCCATTTACTTCGCGACTCGTTGCGTTTTTAGTTGTTTCAGCTGCCGTTATTGGATGTAATTCCGGACCGAAAGGTTCCATACAAGGAAAAATTGAAGGCGCGCAAGGAAAAACAATCTTCCTTGAGCGGTTCGTCAATAATCGAATGGTCTTTACCGACTCGGCCGTAATTGGAAGTGACGGAGGATTCTTGCTAGTGCCATCCAAACCCCTAGAGCTCAACTACTACCGCATTGTGATTGATAAGTCCAACTCCTTGGCGTTAATTACCGATAGCACAGAATCGACCTCGATAAAGGCAACCTTGGGTGAGTTCACCGAATCAGCTGCCGTATGCGGTTCTGCACATTCGGAAGAATTGCATGAACTGGAAAGTAAGTGTGCGCCCTTTGACAAGAAAGAACTTGAAGCGCGCCAACGAATAACTCAGCCGGATTTGAGCGCCGAAGAAAAGCAAATGCTCAACCAGAGCATGGCAGAAAACCGCCGTGAAATGGTGAAGTGCATCAAAGATTGGTTGGTTACGCACGAATCATCGCCGGCGGCGCTCATAGCGATACAGCGCCTAGACCCCCGCACGGAAATGGCCACGTTCAACAAAATTTTCGCGAACCTCAACGAAAGCTTCGGTCATACACTGCTCTATAAGGCCATGAAGCAGGAACTTGCCAAGTTGAGCAATCCCGGAAAACAGCAAGCCGCCGAAACGAACTCGGCCATTGCAGTGGGGCAACCCGCTCCCGAGATTGCACTCAATGACCCGGAAGGAAAGCAGCGCAAGCTCAGCGATTTGAAGGGAAAGACCGTGCTCCTCGACTTCTGGGCAAGCTGGTGCGGACCATGCAGAAGGGAAAACCCAAATGTGGTAGCCGCCTATAAAAAGTACAACAAAGACGGATTCGAAGTATTTTCGGTGTCGCTCGATAGAGCGAAAGAACCTTGGCTAGAAGCCATCAAGCAAGACGGATTGCTGTGGCCCAATCATGTGAGCGATTTGAAGTGGTGGGAATGCGAGGCTGCAAAGGCATACAATGTGCATTCGATACCGTTTACTGTTTTGGTAGACAAGGAAGGAAAAATACTCGGCCACAATTTGCGTGGCCCTCTGCTTGAGGAGAAGCTCAAAGCGATATATGGCCGCTAGCCGGCCCGTATTTGTAACAGTTGATAGCAGCATCGCCCCGGAAACGGGGCGTTGTTGTTTTTTTTCGAAGGATTACAGGATTGTAGGATGATAGTGGGGCCGGATTTTTTGTCGATGAGCTATGGAATTCAATTAGCCTGCATAGCCCACGATTAAAATCGTGAGCTATGCATTATAAGATTTCGAACGTATTCCCGCGACTACAGCCGTGGGCTGCATAGCACAATCGATAAACAATACGAGTTTGTAATAAGCTGGAGTGACAAACGTCACAAATCACATACTCGTTCTTCGAACGGGTTCAACTATCCTATTTTCGCGGTTACCAAAATCCATTTATGAGAAACATTCTTGTTGCCTTTTTCCTCAACACCGCTGTTCT
>JBIKSC010000061.1:0-11361 GCA_044348775.1 Flavobacteriales bacterium
CATTCTCGATGGTGGCGAATGCCGCGTAGGTGTTGAGTCGACCATCATCGACTGCACCACAGCCATACCTACCGTTTTGCGATTGGGAGGAACGAGCGTTGAAACGATACAAGAATTAATCGGTGAGGTAAACGTAAACGCAATCAGCACCAGCGCTCCGCAAGCCCCGGGAATGCTGCACTCACACTATGCCCCGCGCAAGCCGCTGCTCGTGGGCAACATTCACGAGTTGCTTCACGATCATGGGAGCAACGTTAGCATCTTAAGCTTCAAAGACAGCTTTCACAATTTCCGAAACATACGCTTGTCAGAAACAGGCGACCTTCACGAAGCAGCGCGCAATTTGTTTGCTGCTATGCGTAAACTGGATGCTGATCATCATGAATTGATTTTGGCTGAATTCGTTCCTGACTTTGGCCTCGGACGCGCCATCAACGACCGACTGAAACGCGCGTCCGCAAAGTAACTTACCGCTAGCGAATGACCACGATGTGGCCTCGTCGTTCGAGACTATTCCCCTTTCCTGTCCGACATACCAGAACGAAATTGTACACGCCATTGGGTACATAATAATTACCCGTCAGCGTATCGCCGATCCAAGGCTCTGAAACATTATTCGAGTGAAATAACAGGTTGCCCCATTTATCGAATATTTTCAAATCGTAAGAATCTACATTCGATACACTCGGCCAATATTGATCATTAATGCCATCGCCATTGGGGGTAAAGGAAGAGGGCATGAAGATGGTGACTGAACAATCGTCGAAGACTACATGCAACGAATCCTGGCTAATTCCACATTCATTGCCAACTTCAATAGCAAGATCAACACTCTCCAATACCGACAATGCTTCCGTGGTATCGCCTGTCGACCAAGTATAATAGTCAGCAAACTCTGCAACCGCAATCAACTCGTATTCATTGCCATCACAATAAATGGGATCTTCCCCCAGTGTTACAAACGGCAATGGCAACTGCTCAACACGAACAGAATCGACGACTAAACACGGACCTTGAGTTACTTCGATACCATACATGCCAGGAAGCGAAACCATGATGACGTCGGCGGTTTCTCCGGTATTCCAAAGGCCAATCTCCTGTGAGCGGATTTCAAGGCTCTGTCCTTCGCAGAAAAGCGTATCAGACCCGAGTTCAACATACGGCGGTTGCACAACCAACACTTCGACTGTATCGCGCTCAAAACAACCCTGAACCTCCAACTCAGCACTGTACAATCCGGCGAGCGATGGATCCAACATTTGCGACTCTGTACCATCGCTCCACACTACGATGGTGCCAGCATCCAACACGGCATTCTGGCCTTCGCAAATGGTTTGTGTCGGGCCCAACTCCACTTCTTGCAGCACGATGTCGTTGACAACAAAAGTGACTGTCGCTTCACAATCGTTTTGCATAACCGTCACATCGTAATTGCCGGGTGTTAAAGCTGTATAGGTGGTTGCATTCGTTGCATCAAACCAAGTGACCGACTGCCAACTGTTTCCTGCGTCGAGCACTACCGTGTCATACGTGCATTTGCTCACGGGCGAATCGATTACCGGCTGGGGCAAAGGGGTTTCTTCAATTACTACTGCATCGCTTCCAACGCATTGAGCAACGGCGGAGGTAGCAGTAAGTGTATACGTTCCGGGAGCATCTATGAATGCACTGATCTCGTTGGTTGCTGTGGTGAAATTGCCCGCAGCGGAAGTCCATTGAAAGGTCGCATCGGCCTGGTCGCAAGTACCTGCGAGTAAATACGTGTCGCCGGCACAAAACACATCGTCGTCGCCGGCATTAACCGCGGGTGGCTCTTCCACATTCACCTGCACACAACCGGTGTTCACGTTGCCGCATACATCTGTATAGGTGTAGCAATATTCGGTGCTGGCAGCGGGCGTGGCATTCGGTGCCTGCACGGAGCTGTTCGATAAGCCTGCTGAAGGTGTCCAAACGAATGTTCCATCCGGATTTCCATTGGCCGAAAGTGCTACCGACTCGCCAGCACAAATGGTATACTCCAGGTCTTCATTGAACTCGTAGGTTGCAGCAAGACAAACAACATGGGCATTCGCCAAGCCTCCAGTGGCACCGGTGAACCCCCACCAAACCTGATTCACTCCATTGAATACTGTGTTCACCAAATCGATGGGTGCTGATAGACGAAAGGCACAATCGAAATACAACTCAAGCACTTCCGTTGTCGGATTCCAAACAATCTTGACAGGATGATCTTGTCCATCTTCGATATTCTGTCCGAAAGCGTTGGCGTTCACAGGACCTGCAATGTTGTTGGCTGCGGTGTGATAGATATTTCCATCGCGATGAAAAGCGACATGATCCGTTGTCAAATCGCCCAAGTCACCGTTGTGATAGGTGTCGAACTCAATACCAAACGAAGGGTCGAATCCTTGGAACCCGAAACCTGCACCATCGGTTCCAATAGCGTTGGGTCCAACCGTTTGCATGACGAAGGCCATCCCGTCGGCGCCATTCGCGTCAACATTTCCAAAATTCATCTGAAACTCCAGCGAAAATGGCTGTGACAAATCGAGCAGTTCCGTATACCATACAGAGCCGTTTTGCCAAACCGCATTGGGTGTTACGGTGATACAACTTCCATTGGCAGCAGAAGCATCACCATTAAGAGAATAATTCTGTGAGCATGCTTCGTGAAAAAAAAGCATTCCGCATAGCACGTACAAACAATCTCTTAAAATCTGCCACATCTTGTCAAAGATACAAGAAGCAAGCATTAATCGTAGTTTATCCACGGTCTGAAATAGTGATAATCGCTCGACAAAGTATCCCCTGAGAATATGAGATTCAAATCCTGAAGCAGCAGATGCGGCTCAAGCAGAGCTTTACCGTGGTAGTCCGTGAGCAGTGCATTGCATGCAAAGACCTTGTGGTTCTTGAATGAAGGCAAGGAGCGGAGTCGGTCATCACCTTGCGTTATAACATCCGCGTTGCTTGCCTGGGGCTCATAGATAATCTTACCCCAACAATCAGCCTTACTAGCGGCCTCGAAAAACGACTCAAAAGGCAAAACCAGATTTCCACCGGAGATACTATCACTGAATAGGTATTTACCACCTGCATCGTAGATAAGCGTTGCCATATAACTATTTGCCGGCGGCACTGCCCAACGGTCACCATCCATTGAACCTGCGAAAACAACGGGACGTTGCTGAATACCGCTGGAAATACTGTCACGCAGCGTGCAATATTCCTTTTCAATCTGAGCAAACACACTGTCTGCAGCTGCCTGCCTGCCCAGCAAACATCCAAACAGGCGTATCCACTCGGCACGACCGAGAGGGTGCCTTTCCAAATACTCCGATACTTGCACGCACCCTATTCCCTTTGACAGAAACTTGTCATAGCTTTTGCCTCCAAATGGATATACGAACAATAAGTCCGGCTGAATACTGAACACTACTTCGGGTTCTAATTCATTTCCCGATGTTAAATTCAGAATTTCACCATTGCTGAAACGATTCTTTGCATCGCCCTGCGGCAAACGATCAGCAAAGCCTACCCCCTTGAGAATATCCAAACAATCAAGCATCTCTATGAAAGGAACATGCGTGGTTGAGAGACTCGCCAATCGAACTATTTCGCGAGGTCTCCAATTGATCATTTGAAGTGTGTCGCCCTCCGATTCGAGATTGAATAGTGTAATCTGAATGCTACTGTCAGCCATGAGCTTCCAATCGAAACCTTCGGCATAACGCGGCACTACATGCTCAATTGCAGCCGGAAGTGAATCTCTTTTATAACGGCTTTCACTGGTGCAACTTGAAGTAAGCAACACTGCAATCCATGCCATCCATAACGCCTCTTTCATATAGTCTGAAGCGTTGCGGCTTCGCGTCTAAGCCAATTATCAGAAGGGTAATAAGCCGTTGGATCTATCACATGCACTGCGTATGCCTGCCGTGATCGACCACTCGTATTGGGTTGGCTGTAATGTGGGAGATAGCCGTGCAAAACAACGCAAGCTCCTTTCTTCACCTCAAGCGGAATCATACCATCGATGGCCATTTCTTCCTCATGAAGGGTTATCATTTCGGTGCCTCCTCCCTCTTTGCGTTGAAAGCGTGAGCGCAACGTCGTTTGATGTCCTCCGGGCTTGGCCCACAAACAACCGTTTTCAATCGTTGCATCTTCCAGCGCAAACCAGAAGCCTATGCAGGATGTTGGTTCTGTATACAGAAAGGTGGAGTCTTGATGCACATCCACCACCCCACCAATGCGCGCATGCTTGAAAATATGCATACTTTGAATGGCAACATAACTTGTCAACCCAAGCGCATGCACCAACTCTTTCATTTGGGCTGAACGTGTAAATGCACTGTATACTTCATCCATGTCGTGCATGGCATGCCCCAGTTTATTGAGAGATAAAAAGAGACTCTGCTTCAAAGTTCCATGCTCATCAAACGCGTCTTTCTCAAAAAAACAGGCAATACGATCGCCCGAATTCAGGAAGTAATCATCGCTGGTGGCCGCTTGATTCTTGGTTTGAAAAACGGAGAACTCATTATTGAATTCGAAGGTGCCTGCTAGCTCCAGCGCCCGTTGCATGAGCCGATTGCATTGGTCGTGTGAATTGAAATTCTCCAACACCAAATAACCGTCGCGTTCAAATTGTTCTCCTAGTGTCATGTCGTGATCTTAATGGACAAAAGCAGCTTGTCATTTATTTCAATCGAACAACTCGTGATGAAGCAGACTTCCCGAGTCGATCAACCGCTTCAAGGAGCGCATTTGACGTGCTTGATGGGTTAACTGCACATGGCCCATGTGGTGACAGTCGGTTCCGATGAAGCTGACCATTCCCTTCTCAATGAGGCGTTCTGAGATACGCTGACATGCCGGACCATATTGACCTGTAAGGCTGTTTACATTGAGCTGAAGCATTACGTCTTTATCGAGCATGCTCTCGTATTTTGAAAAGTTGCCATGCCAAAATTCGTAGCGTTCGGGATGTGCCAATATGGGTTGGTAACCGGCCAATCGCATATTAAAAATAGCTCTTGCCAAATTCACATTCTCGGCCGCAAAGGAAATCTCGAAGAGCACAAACTTCCTTTTACCAAACGTGAGCAAGGCCTGATCTTCGATTTGCTTTTCAAAATGCTCATCGCAATAGTACTCTGCGGCCGCTTCAATTTGCACATCGATTTCCCTGCGCTTCACTTCTTCTCTTAGTATGGCCAGTTTATCTGCAATAATTTCGGGAGTGTTTCTGTACATATCCCAAAAGATGTGCGGCGTAGTGATAAACTTCTTGTAACCCATTTCCTGCAAATGCAAAATGAGTTGGATAGATTCTTCCAAATTGGCAGCACCATCGTCGATGCCGGGTAACAAATGGCTATGCATGTCAACACCAAGCACAGAGAGGTCAATCGGATCGATTGGCTTTTCCTTTCGGCTGGGTTTCCACTTGTCGAAAAATCCCATGCTTAGCGATTGTACTGTTGTTCGTAGTAATGAAGATAATTGCCGCTGGTTACTTGCTCAAGCCATTCTTCGTTCGACAAGTACCAATCGATGGTTTGTGAGAGCAATCGTTCAAATGGTTGTGTAGGCTCCCAACCCAATTCTGTTTTGAGCTTCGTGGCATCGATGGCATACCGCGCATCATGTCCGGGTCTGTCTGTAACGTATGTAATGAGTCGCTCACTTTCACCTGCGTTGCGGCCCAGCTTTTCATCCATGAGCTTGCATAGCAACTTCACCACATCAATGTTCTTCCACTCGTTGTTGCCGCCTATGCAATAGGTTTCGCCTTCGGCCCCGTTGTGATAAATGACATCAATAGCTCGCGCGTGGTCTTCCACCCACAGCCAGTCGCGGATATTTTCACCCTTGCCATAAACAGGCAAAGGTCGATTGTTCTTGATATTGTTAATGATGAGCGGAATGAGCTTTTCCGGGAAATGATGACTGCCGTAATTGTTGCTGCAATTGCTTATGATCACAGGCAATCCGTAGGTGTGATGATAGGCACGTACCAGATGATCGCTCGATGCCTTACTGGCACTGTATGGGCTGCGCGGATCGTAGGCTGTGGTTTCCGAAAATTTACCTTCGGCACCCAACGAACCAAAAACCTCATCAGTTGAAACATGATAAAACCTCTTGCCCGACATCTCTCCCTTCCAGCTCTCAACAGCGGCATTGAGCAAATTGGCTGTACCAACTACGTTTGTCTGAATGAATGCATCGGGGCCCGAGATGCTGCGATCCACATGACTCTCGGCAGCTAAGTGTATTACGCCATCAAAGCGCTCATCGCGAAACAACTGTTGTATAAAGGACTTATCGGTGATATCACCCTTCACAAAACGATAGTTCGGAGCATCCTGAACATCCGCCAGATTGGCCAAATTACCCGCATACGTCAACGCATCCAAATTCACGATGGTGTATTGCGGATAGGTTGTTACCAACCTACGCACCACATGCGATCCTATGAATCCGGCCCCGCCGGTGATGAGCAATTTCATTTGTAATGACTAGTGACGAATGACTAGTGATTAATTAGTCATTAGTCACTAGTCATTCGTCCTTTTTAAATTAGAGGCTCCAATAATTCAACTCCTTCATTTTCCCGCGGTACAACCCTTTGAGGTCGATCAACGCGCCCTTTCCTTCGTGAAGGTATGATTTAAAATCAGCCTCGGTTAGCTCTTTATATTCTTTGTGAGCAACGCCCAGGATAATGGCATCGTATGCATTCTTATCGGCTTCTGCTACAAGTCCAAAACCATACTCATGCTTCAGCTCATCACTTTCTGCATGAGGGTCTACTACATCCACTTTAATACTGAACGACTCGAGCTCTCGAATAACGTCGACCATCTTCGAATTGCGTACGTCGCTTACGTCCTCTTTGAAAGTTGCACCCATCACGAGCACGCGCGACTCGAGCGCGTTGCGGCCTTGTTCCAATATCTTCTTCACCGTTTGCTTTCCTACGTATTGGCCCATGCCATCATTCACGTAGCGAGCGCTGCTTATAACGCGGCTGTGATAGCCGAGTTTCTTCGCTTTGTATACCAGGTAGTAAGGGTCAACACCGATGCAGTGACCTCCAACCAAACCGGGTGTAAACTTCAAGAAATTCCACTTGGTTCCAGCGGCTTCCAACACATCGTATGTGTTGATGTCCATCATGTTCATGATCATCGAAAATTCGTTGATGATGGCAATGTTGGCGTCGCGCTGGGTGTTCTCCAAAATCTTACACGCTTCGGCAACCTTGATTCCCGCTGCGCGGAAAGTGCCTGCGTCTACTACTATTTCGTAGGTCTTAGCGATTTCTTCCAATGACTCATCGTCGCAACCTGATACAACTTTCGTGATGGTGCGAAGAGTGTTATTCTTATCACCCGGATTGATACGCTCAGGTGAATACCCTACTTTGAAATCAGTCACTCGCTTCAATCCTGACAACTCCTCCAGAATGGGCACACAGTCGTCTTCGGTGCAACCGGGATAAACGGTCGACTCATACACCACGTAGTCGCCTTTTTTCAATACCTGACCAACCGTGCGCGATGCAGAAAGCACCGGGCCTAAATCTGGAAGGTTGAGGTGGTTGATAGGCGTTGGAACTGCAATGATGAAGAAATTCACATCCTTCAGCTCATTGATGTCAGCCGTAAAATGAATGTCACAACCATCGAAAGCAGAACTATCAAGCTCTTGCGAAGGGTCGATGCGGTTGCGCATCAAGTCAACGCGCTTTTGGTTGATGTCAAATCCTACGACCTTGATAGATCGTGCAAACTCCAATGCAATAGGCAACCCAACATAGCCGAGGCCGATTACTGCGAGTTTTGCTTCCTTGTTTTTAAGTCGATTGTAAATCATAATACGGGTGCTTCACTTGTCTAGAGAGTCGCGAAAATAGCCATTTTATCAACTCACACGCAGGGCATATGCCTGCATCAATTTTTTATGTACTTATCGAAATTCTTGTGTTCTACCTTGTTCAACTCATCCGCTGAAAGCGATTTGAAATAGTCGTAGGTGATTTTAAGTCCTTCGCTGCGGTGCACTTTCGGTTCCCAGCCCAGTAGCTGGCGAGCAACCGTAATATCGGGCTGACGCTGTTTCGGATCATCGGTTGGGAGCTCTTTGTAAATCACCTTTTGTGAAGTCCCTGTGAGCTTGATGATTTCTTCTGCGAAGTCGCCAATGGTAATCTCGTCCGGATTTCCAACGTTGACAGGTCCGCTGTAATCGCTGTGAAGCAGTCGGTAAATACCTTCGATGAGGTCGTCGACGTAGCAGAACGAGCGCGTTTGTGAGCCATCACCAAACACAGTGAGGTCTTCTCCGCGAAGAGCCTGGCCAATGAAGGCCGGCAACACACGTCCGTCGTTGAGTCGCATGCGCGGACCATAGGTATTGAAGATGCGCACTATGCGTGTTTCCAATCCGTGGAATGTATGGTAAGCCATGGTCATGGCCTCCTGAAAACGCTTGGCCTCATCATACACGCCGCGCGGCCCTACGGGATTCACGTTGCCCCAGTAACTTTCCTTTTGAGGGTGAACGGTTGGATCACCATACACTTCACTTGTGCTGGCTATAAGCACACGCGCATTTTTCACTTTAGCCAATCCCAAACAGTTGTGAATTCCGAGTGATCCAACCTTCAAGGTTTGAATCGGAATTTTCAGATAGTCAATAGGGCTAGCCGGAGATGCGAAGTGCAGAATGTAATCGAGCGGGCCTGGCACATGAATGAACTTCGATACATCGTGGTGGTAGAACTCAAAGTGCTCGAGCGGAAAGAGATGCTCGATGTTTTTGAGGTCACCCGTTATCAAGTTGTCCATACCAATGACGTGGTATCCTTCTTTGATAAAACGGTCGCACAGGTGTGATCCAAGAAATCCGGCCGCACCGGTAATTAGCACTCGCTTCATAATCGTGAATAAGGTTTTAAGGCCGGCGAAGGTACGAAGCAAGACGCTGCTTGCAGCAAATAGAAACGAGGCTTATTTCGTAATTAACCTCCTACCTCGGCCAGCTGCACCTTGAGCCCTTCCATATTATTCGACAAATGAAGTTGGCAGCCAAGACGCGAATTGTTTTTCACAAAAAAGGCCTGATCGAGCATACCCTCTTCGTCATCGTTTCGCTCCGGAAGTTGGTGTTCCGAGAGAATATACATGTGGCAGCTCGCGCACATCGCCATACCTCCGCAAGTGCCTTCCACAGGGAGTTCGTAGCTCTTGCACAACTCCATCATGTTCATGTTCATGTCGGTTGGTGCCTCGAGCAAATGCTCCTTACCTTCCCGGTCAACAACAGTAATGTGAATGATATTCTCCATAGCGGGAACGAAAGTAATTGAAACTTAAAATCCGGTTACACCATTTACGGTGGTGTACTTCAACACATAATTCTTGTCTGGGTAGATGCGCTTGAAAGCACTCTGCACCATAAGCGTGGCTTCATGAAAGCCGCACAGAATCAGTTTCAGCTTACCGGGGTAGGTATTGATATCACCAATGGCATAAATGCCTGGAACATTCGTACTGTAATCGTATGTATTTACTTCAATCGAATTCTTGTCGATGTTCAATCCCCAATCGGCAAGCGGCCCCAACTTGGGCGACAACCCGAACAACGGCAACCAATGGTCGGTGCTGAGCATGTGCTTTCCTTCTGCCTGAGAATCAACTTCGATGGACTCCAAGCGATCGTTTCCTTGCAATCCCACCACCTCGGCATCGGTGAGCAGTTTTATCTTTCCGGTAGCCGCCATGTCGAGTACTTTCTGCACGCTGTCGGGGTGGCCGCGGAAGCTTTTACTGCGGTGAATAAGAGTGACCTCTTTGGCTACGCCGTTGGCCAAGAAAATGGACCAATCGAGAGCGCTATCGCCACCACCGCTGATGATGACACGCTTGCCCTGATAGAAATTCGGGTCGCGCACGATGTACTCGATACCCTTGTCTTCAAAATCTGTTATGTTCGAAATCGGTGGCTTGCGCGGCTCAAAGCAGCCCAATCCGCCTGCAATAGCCACAACGGGCGCCTTGTGCAACGTACCTCTGCTCGTTTTCACGATAAACTTGCCGTCATCCGTTTTCTCAAACGACTCGCATCGCTCGCCCAACGTGAAACCCGGCTTAAAGGGCTCGGCCTGCTTCATCAAATGCTCAATCAGGTCGCCTGCGAGCACCTCCGGAAAACCGGGAATGTCGTAGATGGGCTTCTTGGGATAAATCTCCGTGAGCTGACCACCGGCTTGCGGCAGTGCATCGATGAGGTGACAACGAAGCTTCAGCAACCCTGCTTCGAATACGGTGAAGAGGCCGCATGGACCCGCTCCTACTATTATGATATCGGTTTCAATCATGGAAATTTCCTAAACGCGGCGAAGATAATACGTCAAACGCTGCTGCGCTATAACAACTAATGGAGGAAATGGTTGACGAAAGAGCGCGCTAAAATTGCGGCCTACCGTTTTTCCTTTATGTTTGAGGCATAATTCACACCTATGAAATTTATTCTACCTGCTCTATTCCTCTCCGTTTCGATGCAACTCACCGCTCAGTGCGACGGCAATCGATACCTCAATTTTATTTTCTCAGATACTTATTCGACCGTCGATATTCAATACGGAACGAATATCAACTATCAAGGTGCAAATGAATCCCTTTTGATGGATGTTTACGAACCGGTAGGTGATGCACTTGACAACCGTCCGCTTGTCATTATGTGCCACGGCGGCTATTTTCTGAGTGGTGATAAGGCTGCACCTGATATGCTTCCGCTTTGCACCGACCTGGCTCGCATGGGCTATGTGGTTGCATCTATCAACTACCGTGTGGGTATTCCCTTCGGAGCGGAGTTGGAAGTTCCTTACGGACAGGCCCTGCTGAGGGCCATTCAAGATGTGCGAGCTGCCATACGCTGGTTTCGCAAGAATGCCGATACAGAAGGCAACACCTACCGCATCAACCCTGAACAGATTTTCGTAGGAGGCGCTTCAGCCGGCGGATTCATGGCACTGCACCTGGCCTATATGGATGAAAATGAAATCCCCTCGTGGCTCGACATGTCCATACCTGGCTTGGAGGGCGGTTTGGAAGGAGAAAGCGGAAACCCAGGCTACTCAAGCGAGGTTTCAGGAATTCTTCCTGTATCGGGTGCAATGGGCGACAGCGACTGGATCGACGCAGGCGATACAATTCCGGCGTGCGTGTTTCACGGTGATGCCGACCTCACAGTGACCATCGACTCAGCAACATTCGTTCTTTTCGGTCTCATCAATGTGACAACGATTGAAGGAAGCAACTACATCGCTGATCGATTGGATGA
>JBIKSC010000311.1:0-3078 GCA_044348775.1 Flavobacteriales bacterium
GGCGTAATTCGGTATCCTCGTGAATCGGAGAATGGAGAATGGAGAATGAGGCTGCGGAACGATTGGGACTCTGTGCTTGGCGTAATTCGGTATCCTCGTGAATCGGAGAATGGAGAATGGAGAATGAGGCTGCGGAACGATTGGGACTCTGTGCTTGGCGTAATTCGGTATCCTCGTGAATCGGAGAATGGAGAATGGAGAATGAGGCTGCGGAACGATTGGGACTCTGTGCTTGGCGTAATTCGGTTATATCGCGAAACGGAGAATGGAGAATGGAGAACTGTTGCGCAACAGCTCTCCATTCTCCTTTCTCCTTTCTCCATCTCGTCATAAGCCCAACTGATTTTTATCGACATCCCATGAACATCACACTATTCATGGTGAGGCTAGGTATACCTTCGCGGCATAATTAGACCCCATGAAATTCTTTATCGACACCGCTAACCTGGCGCAAATTCAAGAAGCTCAAGACTTAGGCATTCTCGATGGCGTTACAACCAATCCTTCGCTTATGGCCAAAGAAGGCATTTCCGGCAAAGACAATGTGATGAAACACTACAAAGCCATTTGCGAAATTGTAGGCGATGGTGATGTCAGCGCAGAGGTTATCGCTACCGACTTCGCGGGCATGGTTGCTGAAGGTGAAGAGTTAGCGGAGCTGCACCCCAACATCGTAGTAAAGGTGCCGATGATCAAAGAAGGTGTAAAGGCTCTCAAATATTTCAGTGACAAAGGCATTCGCACCAACTGCACGCTCGTGTTCTCGGCAGGCCAGGCCCTCATCGCGGCAAAAGCAGGTGCCTCCTATGTATCCCCTTTCATTGGTCGACTGGACGACATTTCTACAGACGGCACAGAGCTTATCGAGCAAATACGAATTATCTACGACAACTACGGCTACGAAACCGAGATTCTCGCAGCGAGCGTAAGACACCCGATGCACATCATCAAGTGCGCTGAAATTGGCGCCGATGTAATGACCGGTCCGCTCAGCGCTATTGTAGCTCTGATGAAGCACCCACTCACCGACAATGGCTTGGCCCAGTTCCTGGCCGACCACGCGAAAGCCAGTAAATGATTACCAATTGCGGATTACGGATTACAGATTAATCCGTAATCCGTAATCCATAATCCGTAATCGACAATGCTTGTCCCCATCCACCCCAGCAACCCCGACCCGCGAAAAATTGCGCAGGTGGTGGAGTGTTTGCGTCAAGGTGGTATTGTGGTTTACCCTACAGACACCGTATACAGCATGGGGTGCGACATGTACAACTCGAAGGCGCTCGAGAAACTCGCTCTCATCAAGCAGATAAAATTGGAAAAGGCAAACTTCTCACTTGTCTGTCACGATTTGAGTAACCTCACCGAATACAGCAAACAACTGAGCAACCCGGTGTATAAACTTATTCGGAGTTTGTTGCCCGGGCCATACACGTTCATTTTAGAGGCAAGTAAAGCAATTCCAAAAATTTTTTCAGACCGAAAAAAAACAGTTGGTATTCGCGTTCCCGATAATGCCATTGCCCGAGCTATTGTAGAGGCCTTGGGAAACCCAATCGTTTCGACCTCCGTGCACGACGACGATACCATTCTTGATTATACCACCGATGCCGAACTAATCCATGAAAAGTGGAGCAATCGTGTGGACATCGTCATTGACGGTGGCACCGGCGGCCTGGAACCCTCAACTGTTATTAGCTGCGTGAACGATGAAATAGAAGTCATTCGCGTCGGAAAAGGAAGCGTTGAAATGCTCTAGCCTTCCGGATGATTGATGCCTCTCAAATGCGTGTAGGCATCGCCAATAAACTCGATGATATCGCGTGCGATGATGGAATCCGCTCCTCTTGCCTCCGCGGCTACATCACCTGCTAATCCGTGCATATATACCGCCAGCATTGCAGCATGCAAGGGTTCATATCCTTGAGCTAATAGACCACCGATGATTCCACTCAGCACATCGCCGCTTCCGGCGGTGGCCATTCCCGGATTGCCGGTTGAATTGATGTATAGCAAACCCTCCGGTGTGCTGACGCGTGTATGAGCTCCCTTCAACACGATGAAAATATCCAACTCTTTCGATTTATTCAACTGCGTTTGCAAACGCTCAAAATTATTCTCATGCTTACCGAACAACCGATCAAATTCACCGATATGAGGAGTGATAATGGATTGTGCGGGAATCTTACTCAACCAACCTTCTCGAGCCAGAATGGTCAATGCATCCGCATCAATGATTGCCGGTAATGAAGCACTGTTCAACCATTCGTTCAGCATATTCGTTGAAGCACTTCCGGTGCCAATTCCCGGACCAATCACCAATGCGCTTGCATGCACAATCTGTTCGAATCGCTCCAATTCCGCGGCACCAAAACCTGTTTTACAAATGACTTCAGGCACCGCGGTTTGCATCACGTGCAATCCATTCTCAGCAACGCAAGCCGTCACCTTACCCGTTCCCGCGCGCATAGCAGCATAAGCCACGAGCATGCATGCGCCCATCATACCTGAACTGCCTGCATTCACCTGCAAGTGCCCATTCAACCCTTTGTGGCTGTACTTGCCACGCTCTCGCAGAAGAGGCGCAACTTCCTGATCATCTATCATGACCCAATCACACTTCTCGTCACACTCAAAGTCCGAGTCGAGCCCTAGCGGCACCGTAACCATCTTTCCAACAAAACCATCATTCTCTGCGAATAACATAGACCTCTTGGGAATTTCTATGGTCAGTGTAATATCGGCTTCCATTATAGCTCCCGATTGTGGCTGCAACACATCGGCTTGCAAGCCGGAGGGCATATCAATGGCCACTACCCGATTGGGAAGTGCGTTTATCGCAACAATAAGTTCAGACAACCACCCTTCGATAGGCCTGTTTAGACCCGAGCCGAAAAGCGCATCGACAATCACAGCGTCCGGATCCAATTCAAAAGAATCCGGCATGGAGCTCATGAAACTCAGTGGCAAATCACCGTCGATCAAAATCTGAAGGTTATCTCTGAAATCGCTACTGCCCTTCGAAGCGTCACCCACAACTACAACCAATACATCCAACTGCTGTTCGTGCAGTAA
>JBIKSC010000062.1:0-11355 GCA_044348775.1 Flavobacteriales bacterium
CACGATACGAACGACCCCATGGAAAAAGCCATTTTCGCGTTGCATACCGCCATGGCCTATGAAAAGGCGGCGCTCGACTTTGAACGCGAGTATAGCTTGAGTAAAAACTTACTCATGATGACACGCGCTTATAGATCTAATGAACATACCAACTACTACCTTACGGCCAAGGGAGCCCCTGAAGCGGTGCTTACACTTTGTAATTGTTCGAATGAAGAACAGCAGCAACAACTGGAGTTGGTAAAAAGTATGGCTACTCATGGATATCGTGTTATTGCAGTCGCCGAAGCGATACACGTAGGCAGTTCTTGGCCTGAATCACAACATGGATTTACCTACAAACTGCTTGGACTGCTTGGATTCGAAGACCCCATTCGCGATGAAGTGCCGCAAGCAGTGGCCGAATGTAAAGCAGCCGGCATTCGTGTTTGCATGATTACGGGCGACTATCCGGCAACTGCGCTGGCTATTGCAGAAAAGATTGGATTGGACCACAAAGGAAAAGTGCTCACGGGAGAAGAATTAAACCAACTACCCGAACATGAACTATCCAAACGCATTGCAGAAACCTCCGTATTCGCTCGTGTTATACCGGAGCAAAAACTGCTCATAGTGAACTCACTAAAAGCATCGGGCGAAGTGGTTGCTATGACCGGCGACGGCGTGAACGATGCACCCGCACTGAAAGCCGCGCACATAGGAGTGGCTATGGGAGCAAAAGGAACCGATGTTGCGCGCGAAGCGGCTTCGCTTGTTTTGTTAGACGATAATTTCGCCTCCATCGTTGCGGCGATTCGCTCGGGAAGACGCATATTCGACAATCTGCAAAAGGCCATGTCTTATATACTGGCCATTCACATTCCGATTATCGCGCTCACGCTCATTCCGGCATTCATGGGCGAACTACCCATATTGTTGTTTCCCATTCACATTGTGTTCATGGAACTCATCATCGACCCGGTGTGCTCTATTGCCTTCGAGTCCGAACAGGAAGAAAGCGGCATCATGCAGCGGCCTCCCCGCCCGGCCAACGAGCAGTTTTTCGGAAGAAAGAAAATCACCTTTGCTATCTTCAAAGGAATGATGCTCCTAACGACAGTATTGATTGTTTTCGGCCTATCCATTCAAGAAGGACATAGCGAAGGAGAAGTAAGAGCCATTGCATTTTCTACGTTAATCATCGGCAATATTTTCCTCATACTGACCGATCTTTCAACTACGCGCTCATTCATTTCTGTATTCATGGAACGAAGCAAAGTGACACTCCTCATTATCGGTATTGCCTTGACACTCTTGCTATCGACCCTGACAATTCCCGGTCTTAACTTCATCTTCAATTTTGAATACCCAGGGTTTGCGCACTTCTTACCTGCCATTGCCGCAGCAGGCTCTATGTTGATGGTGTTGGAGGGGTGGAAGTGGTGGGAGAATAGGTGATAGGTGATAGGTATTAGGTGCGGGGGACTGGGGACTGGGGACTGGGTGACGATGCGCCTAAAGAGCGTTTTCTTTCTCTTTTGCAATGCGTTTCAAAACGCGAACAATTAACAGGGAGAGGAGTGTGCTTGCCGCGGCGAGATAACCAACATACTCGAAATTCATGAGTGGCGCGTTTTCATCAACCTGTGTAATGATGGCTCCTGAAATGATACCCGATGAGCCGCTTGCGAGAGACATCATGGCCGAATTCAAACTCATGAAGCCAGCACGCTGCTGCGGATTAACAACGGTCGTCGCAATGGTGTTGGCAGGTATCATTCGACCCGATACAAGCACAAAGAAAAAACCTGCTATTGCAAGCACAACATACAAGGGCACTTCGGGCAAGTGTGTAATGACAAGCACAGGAATAATGCTCAAGAGCGCCGCAATCGTAAACACTCGGAAGCGCCCCACTTTGTCGACCATTCGCCCAATGAAAAATCCGCTCATTACGGTAGCTGCCCCACCTACCAGATAAATCCACTTGATATCGTGCTGCTCCAACCCTACATTGTTAATGTAGTAAGGCGTCATGAATGAAATAACCGTAAACTGACCCAGCACCAACAGCACCGTAAAGAGCAGTGCGTTGCGCTGCTCACGTGATGTGAATGCCAAACGAATTGCAGCTGTGCGATCGTATGTCGCCTTGCTCTTCAAGTGCTCACGCATGGGCGGAATCTGTTTCCAAGCCATAATCCATATGGGAACGGCAAGGATCGTAACACCATAAAACGGGACGTGCCAGTTATTATCAAACACATCAACGAGTGTGAGCGCTATAGGCATACCCAAAATTGCAGCAAGCGAAAACGACATTGTTACGATGCCCATCGCTCTGCCCCGACGTTCCAGCGGAATCGCATCACCGATGATAGACATGACCAAACCGCCAAGCAATCCGCCGGTGAGTCCGGTAATAACACGTGTAAGGATAAACAATGCATAATTGAGCGAATCGCTGTCCGTGTTGGGAAGAATGGCACTGGAAAGCGTGCCAATCATGAAACCGAAGTATGCTGCGAGCAGCGCCTTTCTTCGATCGAGATTATCGAGATAAAACACACCTGCAAAGGCCGTAACGAACGCAGCTATTCCATAACTCGAAACCAAAAATCCATATTCCTGAGGGCCTATTGACAATTCCTTTTTCAGGATATCGCCCATGGGCATCATAATCATGAAATCCACGATGTTCGTGAACTGTATGGCCGCGAGTACGACCAACAGGACTCGCTCACTTCGTTGTATTCCACTCATGATTTTTGTACAGCGGTTGTTGTGTTACTTTATTGAATACTTCTGCTTTGAAAGGCTCGCGCTGCGGATACTCCGATGGCTTCACATAGTTAATGATCATCGAGAGCAATGCGTTTGAGATAATTCTGCGGTGCTTGATGCAACACGTTAAATCGACCGGAAATGCGCCAACGGTAGATTTAATTTCTGCTGCGGTGCGTCCATAAACAATGCGCGTGCAGCGCAAGCTAATGGCCAACTCAACATAATCGTAGAGTATTCGCTGGTACACCCCGTGCTCTCGATTGCTCTCATAATCGATACCGATAATGTGGGCCTCTATCACATTTCCGCAACGCATTGCGGTCATGAATCCAACCAGCACATCATTCAAGAAATACTGACGTACGAAAAACTGATTGGGTACCCTCTTCAGCAGACCGGCCAATGCAGAGGCCTGTAATTTACCCAGTCGAAAATCTGCTTTTCGATAAACGTTTTCATACAACTGCTGCATCGCTGCTTCATGAAGCAACACATCAGACTCAGTCGCCTCTACAACGCTCAAATTAGAAGAACGCTTTAACGACGACTTCGCCTTTGTGCGAAACTTCGTGTTGAGCGATTCCAAATAGTCATCGAACGTGTTCCACTCGGAAAGCACCGGCATCACCATGTTGTGATCGACCTGAAACTTTTTGAAACGAAAACGCTCGAGCTCGTCGGCAACGCCAACTGTATTCGGATAAAAATCCTTGGTAACCATTGCGCAAATGCGCTTGCCCTTCTTCTGCTCCTGCGCAGCAATTTCCTCCATGGCATGATGCAAACAATAGGCTATCGTTTTTGAATCGGCCTCAGGCTGAAATGAAAACCCGTGCTCTCCCGTGGCGAACGCATTGCCATTGATAAGGATATTGTGGACATGCTTACCGCGAATAAAACGTCCAACGGCGTTGATGCAATTCAGGAAAACGTTGGAGTAAGCATCTTCAGAAGTCGCAAAGTGTGCAATTTGAAAAGCTGCTATACCTAGCGGTTCAGAGCCTTGGTAAAACATCGCCAATCGAATTTCCAAGCCTTCGTCGTGCGCATCTTCGAGCGCCGACAAGTAATCCAAACACAAGAAAGCCCCTGCCACCGGATGCAGTTGCGACCACGCTCGGCTATCCACCTCTGAAGTGTGCTGGTATATCCGCCAGGATATCGTCTTGTTATTGCCGGTTAGCATAGTTGATTGCTGTAAATCCTCAGCGGAAGAGACAGCCTCACGGGTATTGGTGGGCAAAACTAGCGGAAGATTCACGAAAAGTCGATTGAAATGACAACTCCTAACTTTCTTTGCATAAAAAAAGATGCTCGAAATTCCCGCAGGCCTTACGCTCTCTCTTATACTCCTTACACTAACAACCTTTGTGGGGTTTTTGTTCGCTGTGTCCTTCTCGAAAAACCAGCACATCAGCAAGTTCGCCACATGGGTTTCCGTGCCTGTATTGCTTTGGCTTATCTTTCAAAGCACTCTGTCGCTCAATCGATGGTACATGGACCGCACTTCGGCACACTTGCTCTTTCCCTACTTGTTTACCGGCGCATGCATACTGACCGTTTTGCTCGTACCCACGCTTCGCCAATGGGCACTAGGCCTGCGACTGGAGTTACTTATCGCGCTGCAACTGCTGCGTTTACCGCTCGAGGGAATATTGCATTGGGCAGCCTATCATCGGCAGGCCCCATTGGGATTGACTTTTTATGGGGGAAGCCCTGAACTGCTGATTGGCGCAGTAACCCCGATTATGCTCTATCTCTCACGCAAAAACGAAGGGAAAAATCGCATGTGGCTGCTCGTTTGGAGTTATGCAGGCATAGCTTCGCTCACTACACTCTGGATGAGAAGCATGCTGTGCGCGCCATCCGCCATGCAAAAGTGGGGCTATGAAATCCCGAATTACCTCATGGTCCATTTTCCGGGCAGCTGGATTGTGACGGTGATAATACCGGTGTTGCTGTTTGCACAGATTGCTGCATTGCTGCAGATAAATGGGACTGCGAGAAGAGAAAGATAAATGTGCTTGCAGTTGTGGTTTAATATTTTTAACCCCAGATGTCACTGAGAAACACCTTTACCATCTCTGTGATCTCTGTGAACTCCGTGGTTCTATTTTTTTTAACCACAGAGGGCATAGAGGGCACAGAGAATTAAACTAAACACTCTTCAATCGAACAACTCTGTGATCTCCGTGAACTCCGTGGTTTTATTTTTTTTTAAAAACAGAGGACACAGAGGGCATAGAGAAACAACTGTCCCGTCTCTGTGAACCCTGTGAACTCCGTGGTTCAATTTTTTTATACACGGAGGACACGAATGACAAGAAGAACAAATACCAACAACCTGATTGATTCTAATCCATCTTCCTCCACCACTTCAGCAATTCCATACCGAACACAAGCAAAGCGAGTAGCAACAACGAAACTGATCCTGCCATGTTCACGGTAACGCCTGTTGCATACGACTTCGGTTCGAACGACCACTCGACAGTGTGTTTTCCGGCCGGAACCTGAACACCGCGCAGTATGTAGTTAGCTCGGAACGCAGGCACTTCATTGCCATCGATGCGACACACCCAACCGGCAGGATAATAAATTTCGCTGAATACAACAGCAGCTGAAGAAGGAGTATTTACTGAATAGGTAAGCTTGTTAGTAGCGTATCTCGTCATCGCAACAGTAGCTGAGCTATCAACAACTCCCCAGGTCTTTAGCGCCGATTTGAACTCATCATTTACAACCGCCACATTCGCCGGATCAATTGTGCTCAACGCCTGCATCTCTTCATCCGCAGTGGAGGCCCAATTGATATCACTCACGAACCATGCATTGCCCAAGGCGTGTTTCTCGTTGCTGATAGGAGGCGCAGCACCGCTGTATTTCACATACTTCGTGTTCAGCATATTCAATACCGGTGTAGTACCAAGAACGGAATCAACAACTGCAGGGCTTCCCGACTTTATACCTTCTGTAATGCGACTGATTTCACCCGACAAATGAAAGTCAATAATCTCTTGGTAACGCTTCAGCTTCGCGGCATGGTAGCCACCAATCGACTTGTGGAAATAGGCCACACTCGCATCATTGAAAACACCGGGAGAGGCAAGTAAAACGCGATAGTCGGTATTCAATTGCAAAGCACCGAATTCGCAAGCTGCTCGAATACGCTTAGGGTCATTGCCTGCATAAGGACTGGTTGTTGACATCGCACTTTCCAGCTGACTAACCTGCTCAGCATAATTCGAAATTGCCGCCACCTCCTTGCGTTGAATGAATCGGTCGCAGGTGTCGGGCTCATAAGGAAACAAGCGGTTGTCTATACGTTCATAATGGGCATATTCCATTTTACCTGTGCGCGGATTCTTCTCCTTCTCATTGCTGAAATAGCGAGAAGAAACCGACCACATATCACTCGTGACAATGAGTGCCGCAACACCTGCCAGAACATACCAGCGCACCTTGTTCATGGCTGTGAGAACAGTGAGTGCCAATAACGCTACTACTATGAGCAGACTGCGCTGAGCGTCTTCGGAAAACACAGCACTGCGCACCTCAGGCAAAGCATCTTCAATAGAATTCACCATGCTGAGTGCTCCTGAGTTGCCCTTGTATTGATCGCGCAAGCCGTCGAGATACTCTACTTCATTTTCTGAAACGAGCGGACCTGTTATCGATGGCGTTGTAACTACCACAAGAAGAAGCGCCAACAGCGCACCACCTGCGATGAAGAACGTCTTCAGTTGCTTTCCTTGCAGCGGTGATTTCACCAGTTCATTCAAGTAAACGATGGCCATAGCCGGGGCCATGATTTGAATGAGCACCAAAATCATCTTCGAATCGCGGAACTTGTTGTACATCGGGAAGCTCTCGATGAAGAATCGGTTAAAGCCATGCATTTCTTTCATGCATAAGAAAATGGCCAGCACCGCTATCACCATAAACGGCCACTTAATGGAATCTTTCGAAAGAATCAATCCGAGCACAAATAAGAACATGATACCTGCACCGAAATAAAATGCACCGGCAGAACTGCCTTGGGCGCCCCAATACTGCGGGAAGCCTTGCAGGTTCTCGCGAACATCCTTAGGAGCCTTTTGCATGGCTTTCTTATTATCGGAGAGAGGAACAGAAGAGCTTCCTCCTTTCGCATTTGGAATCATCATAGCCCAGGGCTCTCCTGCCGCCATGTTGTACTCCAAAATATAACTCGTGTTCAATCCATCGGCAGCCTGAGCGCTTTCCTCCTTGCCTTCGGGTTTTATCGTGAGGTCGGTCTTACCGCGAGTGGTTAGCTTGCTGTATTCGTAGGTGGTGTAGATGTTCGCGAAGTTGGGCATCAAACCGATTACAGAGCCTATAATCAGCGCAGCACCTGCCTTCCCGATGTCGAGCCACTTGCGCTCCATGGCCAATCGAATGGTCTCACCCAACACAACAGCAGCAAGAAGAAACGCCAAGTAATAAGTCATCTGCAAGTGATTGGCTGCAAGGTGCAAACTGAAGAACAAGGCGAATACTGCTCCGCCCAGCAACCAACGTCCACGCATGGCAAGTATCAATCCGCCGAGCACAGGAGCCATGTATCCAATGGCGTTCACCTTTGATGTGTGGCCGCCGCCTATGTAAAGAATATTGATCGTTGAAAGTCCGAATGAAATAGCACCCACAATGGCCAGCCATGGATTGACGCGCATGCATAACATAAGCACATAGAAACCAAACATGCACATGTACAGCGACCCGATAGCAGGATCAGTGCCCCACTTCAACACCTTGTCGATTGGGCGCACCCAGTTCGACGGATACATCACGTTGGTTTGATACCCCGGCATTCCGCCGAACATATTGTTGCTCCACAATGACTCCTCGCCGTTCATCAAGCGATAGTCTGAAAGCTCCTTCGACATACCCATCACCTTTTCAATGTCGGGCTGTTTCAAGCCATACTCATTGTTTATTCCGGAAAAGAACAACTTAGCGATTACAAGAAAAACAATAATCGCCACTGCATGCGGCAGAAGTTGCAGAAGTTTTTGCTTCATAAAAAAAGAATGCAATTTGGTTTGGGGGTGAAGTTAACGACGGAAGGGCAATGGACCTCAATCCTCTTTTATTTCGACATAATCGACATAATCCCCGTCATCATTGCGGCCCTTGTCACGGTTGTTCGACTCAACGCGAATCTCCCCTTCCTTTCGACGGTCTTCCTGGGTGCGCTGCTGATTGCGCATCTGTTCCTGCATGCGGTCTTGCGCTGCGCGCACCACATGAGGAATGGCCAAACGGGCTATCAATCGAATGACGAAGGAAACAACCAGAATCCAGAAGATGATTCTTAAAATCCCGGCAAGAGAAGCTTCATATACCATAGCGCAAAATTACTGCGAGCCAAGGATTCAAACTACTCAATGCGACAAGTCGTTTCTTTTATCCCGAAACTACCTTTCAGAACAACTTTGTAATCACCCTTCGGTAAATAATACATCCCATTATCGGCCTTGCGAATACGAATGATATCTGCAGCTTCTTTTCCTTTGTTCAAGATATCTTGCAGTGGCTTGACGCGGTCCTCTGCAAACGACAAATCATAAGGAATGCGATTGTACCCGCTATGCAGTTTTACCTCAGCCAATGTTACCAGTTTCAACGAATCGGGACCCAGGACTTCGACCGTGCAATTCATCGCGGCGGTGGTGTAAACCGAAATGGCCTGCTGTGGAACTTCAGCCTCCAGCCATTTGCTCCAGTTGCCGCCCCAATCGCCGCGCCAATTAATAGGCGCCATAGTAAACGCTATCACACTCTCCTTCCGATTGGCCATGTATTCGCGGAGAGGCTCAAGGTCGAGTATCCAAATGCTTCGTCCATGTGTTCCAATTACCAAGTCTTCTTCTCGCTCCTGAACAACTAAATCATGAATAGCCACGGAAGGAAGCATATCGCTCAATTCGCTCCAAGTTGCACCGCGGTTGGTGCTCACATACAAACCATGGTCGCTTCCGGCATACAACAAGTCTTCATGCTTGCTGTCTTCACGCAATACGTTCACACATTCGAATGGCAGATTGCCCGAGATGGATTGCCATGTCTTTCCCAGGTTTTCTGAAACAAACGCGTAAGCATTGAAATGGTCGTTGCGGTATCCATTCAATGTCACATAGACCCTGTTTTTCACATGCGATGAAAACTGAACACGTGTTACCCACAAGTTTGACGGCAAACCGACCGACACATCATTCCAGGTATAACCATTGTCGGGCGATACGTGCACTCTTCCGTCATCGCTGCCCACGGCAAGCAAGCCAAATTGCAGCTTCGACTCGTCGATGGTGGTCAACGTTCCGAAAGGCACATTGCCTGACTGTTCACCCTGAGTAAGGTCGCCGCTCAACGTCGTAAACGTTTCCCCTTGATCGGTAGAGCGATGCACCTTGTTGGAACAGATGTAGAGAATGTCCTGATTGAATTTCGAAAGCAGAATCGGCGTTTGCCAGTTCCAGCGCAGCGGACGCTCGCCGAGTGTATGTCGAACCGACAAATCCTTGTAGTCCTCTTCTTGAATTTTCACACGGGAATAATTCCCGAACTGATAGCCTGTGTAAATCGTGTTGTTATCACGCGTGTCGACCATTACCTGCATGCCATCGCCGCCCATGATTTCTTCGAAATCGTTGTGACCTGTTATGCGCCAGTCTTCGTTGGGCTTTGTGCGCGATGAAGCATACCACACGCCGTTGTCCTGCAATCCGCCGTAAACGTTGTAAGGCTTCGCATCGTCAACCTGCACAGTGTAGAATTGGCCCACGGCAGGCGAGTTGCAATTCACATATGTTGCACCATCGTCATAGGATATCTGCACACCGCCATCGCTGCCGTTGATGAGATGATTCGGATTCGACGGATTGATCCACAACGCATGATGGTCGACGTGCACGTTGCCGGGGTTGATGCCCTTCCACGTTGCGCCGCCGTCGCTGCTTTTGATGATAGGTACGCCGGCGATGTACAGTTTCTTCGGATCGACAGGCGAAACGCGTATCATCCCGAAATAATAGCCATAGGTGAAGACCACATCGTCGAGATAGTCAGAGTGTGTGCGCTTCCAATCGGCCTTCTCCGGATTGCACGCATACACTTCCGCTCCGACGATGGGTGTATTGAAAAGATCTTCGTTGGCATCATATAGATAATCGTATAACCCAGCTGGCTTCAGTTTCCCTGCCTTCACATCAGCTTTGATGGAAGCGGCTGTATGTTTCTTTTCGAATCGATTATCGCGCAAGAAACGCTCGAGCACTGAATCAGGCATGGCCTGTAACGCATCAGCACTCATCGAAATGAATGCATCCTTCCTGATTCCCTCATCTACTTTCTTCACTGCGGTATCGGGGCGGTGCGCCTGGTTGTCGATGAACGCGAAGAGCGTATGTCCGGCCATGCTGTGATGCAATGCAAGTCCAATGCGACCCAACGAGTCTGCGGGTACAGCGCCTGCGAATGCTGATTTGCCATCGGCCGCATGCGACATCATCTTCCACGTGTTACCTCCATCGCTCGACGACCACACGGCGCTTCCGGCACCTTCGCCTTTGAAGTTCCAAGCTGATCGGGCGCGATTCCAGGTAGCTGCATAGAGCATGTTGGGGTTTGTAGGGTCTATCACTAAATCGACAGCACCGCATCCCTCCGCAGGCGTGAGGGTTTGCTTCCACGTTGCACCGCCATCGGTTGTTTTGAAAACACCCCGCTGACCACCCGAAGTATAGAGCGGCCCGAGCGATGCGATCCAAATCGTATTCGGATTGGATGGATGAACAATTACACGACCGATATGATGCGTATCGGGGAGCCCCTTGTGTTCGGCTTTGTAGCGGAACGAGCCATCTTGTTGTTGAACGGGTAATACACGATAGACGCCTACTCCGCTATAAGACGAGCGCGATGAATTCACTTCACCGGTGCCTATCCATATCACTTCACCATGCACCCAATCGACTGCAATATCGCCGATGGTCATCACTGCTTCGTTATCGAACACGGGCTCGAACGACACACCGTTGTTGCGCGTCACCCACAATCCACCACTGGCATAAGCGACGTAGAAGTGATGCGCGTTATTCGGGTTTACATCCAGGTCGACCACGCGACCGCTCATGACCGTTGGCCCGATGCAACGCGCCGGCAACTCGCGCCACGGACTTTGCGCAGCCGCATCGCGCGCAGACGAGAGCGATTGCAGGCGTTCGATGCCCGGGGTAGGTATTAGCGCGGGTTTAACGATGGGTTTGCGCTGGGCGTGGGCCAATGCAGGGATTAGGAGGAGTATGAAAAGGAGAAGACGCAGCATACGGTCGTTATTTTTTCGACTTAGGTTTTTTCTTCTGTTTAGGATTCGATTCTTTCACTGACTGTTTCTTTTTAAAATCTTCGATGATCTTATTGATTTTTTCCTTCTCCTTTTTGGTCAGCTTTTTCGGAACGAACTCAAAGTCCACCCCAATAGGCTCTCTTACAATTCCCATGATATTATGATTTAAAGTACTTTTCTACTAGCATACCGGCAGCCATTGAATCAATTACCATTAACTG
>JBIKSC010000063.1:0-11344 GCA_044348775.1 Flavobacteriales bacterium
GCTGCATCGAGCGATTCAACATAGATAAGTGAGTCGCCTCTCTGATCTTCGATGTATATGTCCGTCGCATGAAGTTTCGCCCATATGTCGATACTAACTGTACCAATCGAAACTTTTGTATTCCATTCTTTCGACAAATAATCACTGAGTCGGTGCGCAAGCCACGTTTGCACTGCAGGGATCTGCAATGCAAAATAACCGCTGAACATCAAGGTCACTAGACCTACGAAGATGTACTGGGCTATGCGTATTCTCTTGCGTCGTTTTGACATGTACAACCGCGTAAAATAAGGTGGTCGCGAGGTTGCAAATTAACGCGATAGCAGAGATATTAACAGTCGGTTTTGATTTCTTTGCAAGTGTCAATCGTCAGCGTCGAGCTCCAAATCGCTTAGCTCAATTTCGATGGAGCGGGTGCTGATGAAGAGCTCCCAAAGCGATAAAACAAGGGAAACTGCAAACAGCACCAAAGAGGAAGCAAAGAGGAAACTGGCAGTTTCCATTTTCCCAATCGTGATGGCATACATACAAACGATGGCAATGATGAAGCTGCTTACGCCGAGTATTTGCATGTTGCGAATGATACGCATGCGAATACGCAGATTCTTGATTTGCGCATGTATGAGTGGCTTCTTCGTGTCGTCGAGATTGTGATAGCGATCATGGAGATTACGAACCACACTGGCCAGCGCTAGAAAGCGGTTGGTATACGCCAGCATAATGAGGCTCACAGCGGGAAAGAGCAGGGCAGGGGTGTTGATATTGATGTCCATCGGAAGGCGAAAATCCAACGGAAAGGAATATGCTATTCCAAATTCTTATCAAATATTCCCAACAGAAAACAAGTCACTTCCAAGGACAGCTACTTTAGCTCCGTGAAATTTGAACTTACATCGGCCTACACGCCCAGCGGCGACCAGCCAACCGCCATTCGCGAACTGACGGATGGGGTAGAGCGTGGCGATAAATACCAAACACTATTGGGTGTTACCGGCTCGGGAAAGACGTTTACGATGGCCAATGTCATAGCCAATACAGAACGCCCCACGCTGGTGCTCAGTCACAACAAGACGCTGGCAGCGCAGTTATACTCCGAGTTCAAGGCGTTCTTCCCGAACAACATGGTCGAGTACTTCGTGAGCTACTACGACTACTACCAGCCGGAAGCTTTCATTCCGACCACGGGGGTTTACATTGAGAAGGATCTGCAGATTAATGATGAGATTGAAAAGCTGCGCCTTTCAGCCACTAGCGCGCTGCTCAGTGGTCGACGCGATGTCATCGTTGTAGCGAGTATTTCGTGTATTTACGGTATCGGAAACCCGATTGAGTTTCACAAGAGCGTCATTCCCATCAAACGCGGCCAAGCCATGAGCCGCCAAGGTTTCCTGCACCGATTGGTGGAGGGCTTGTACAGCCGAACTCGTGCCGACTTTACGCGCGGAACCTTTCGCGTGCAAGGCGACAACGTGGATGTGTACTTGGCTTACGCCGATTATGCCGTGCGTGTAACATTCTTCGGAAATGAAATCGAATCGATTCATACGATTCATGTCGATACCGGAAAGAAGATTATGGACTTCGAAATGATTTCCATCTATCCGGCGAACCTGTTTGTAACCAGTCGCGAAACGATGACTCAGGCCATCTGGGAGATACAGCAAGACATGGTGAAGCAGGTAAAAGCCTTTGAAGAACAAGGCAAATTCATTGAAGCCAAACGCGTGGAAGAGCGCGTGGTGTATGATATTGAAATGATGAAGGAGCTCGGCTATTGCTCGGGCATTGAGAATTACTCTCGCTACTTCGACCGCAGGCAGCCAGGGCAGCGACCTTTCTGCTTGCTCGACTATTTCCCGGAAGACTACTTGATGGTGATTGACGAAAGCCACGTCACCGTTTCGCAAGTTGGGGCCATGTATGGCGGCGACCGCTCGCGCAAGGTGAACCTGGTTGATTATGGGTTCCGCTTGCCTAGCGCTATGGACAACCGTCCGCTTACATTCGATGAATGGGAAGGCTTGCAGAATCAGGTGGTGTATGTCAGCGCTACTCCAGCCGATTACGAATTGCAGAAGTCGGGTGGAGTGCTGGTAGAGCAGGTGGTGCGCCCCACGGGATTGCTTGATCCGCCGATTGATGTGCGTCCGTCGCTCAACCAAATCGACAACTTGATCGGCGAGATACAAGCCACCATTGCCAAGGACGAGCGCGTGCTCGTGACCACGCTCACCAAACGTATGGCCGAAGAGCTGGCGAAGTTCCTCGACAAGCTCAGCATTGCCTGTCGTTATATACACAGTGAAGTACAAACGCTTGATCGCATTGAAATACTCCGCGATTTGCGCGAAGGCAAGTTCGACGTGCTCGTAGGAGTGAACCTCTTGCGCGAAGGTCTCGATCTACCCGAGGTGTCGCTCGTGGCCATCATGGACGCCGACAAAGAAGGCTTCCTGCGCAGCAACCGTTCACTCACGCAAACAGCAGGACGCGCCGCTCGTAACGTGAATGGACGCGTGATCATGTATGCCGACAAGATCACCGACAGCATGCAGCAGACGATTGATGAAACAGCGCGCCGTCGTGAAAAGCAGATCGCCTACAACCTTGAAAACGGCATCACGCCTACCCAAGTGAAGAAAGGCAAGTCGACCATCTTCGAACAAAGTGGCGTGCTCGACAAGCGCAAAGCCGTTTACAACGAAGAAGAACATCAGATAGGTGCAGCCGCCGACCCTGTGCTCAGTTATCTCAATGAAGAGCAATTGAAAAAGGCCATCGAGCAGACCACGAAGAAAATGGAAAAGGCTGCCCGCGACATGGACTTCATGGAAGCCGCGCGATTGCGGGATGAGATGCTTGCGATGAAGAAAATGCTGGGAGGATAGATTACGGATTACGGATTACGGATTACGGATTACGGATTACGGATTACGGATTACGGATTACGGATTACGGATTACGGATTACGGATTACGGATTACGGATTACGGATTACGGATTTTAGAAGGGAGCCTCCTAAGTTACAGCTAATTCGTAATCCGTAATCCGTAATCATCCAAGGTGAACTCTTAACCTGCATCAATGTTTTCCACCTTACCGCGCAACCAACTTCGCGGCATTAAAAACAACACATATTCATTTTATGAAAAAACTCATTCTCGCGGCCGCAGTATTGGCCACTTTCTCTTTCACAGCTAATGAAGTAGCTAACTGGGGTATCGATGCGTCACACTCACGCATGGGTTTTACCTTTAACCACCAAGGCATTGCCGAAATGCAAGGTGAATTCAAGAAAGTAGACGTTCAGATTACTGCCTCTGCTGCAGATTTTTCGGATGCCAGCATTGTGTTGACCGCTCAAGCCAATAGCGTCTACACCGGTTCTGAAGGCCGCGATCAACATTTACAAGCTCCTGACTTCTTGGATGCAGCGCAGTTCCCAACCATCACCTTCAAGAGCAGCTCGATGAAGAAAGTAGGCGAGAAGGACTATGTTGTAAGCGGCGAATTGACCATGCACGGTGTCACTAAGCCTGTAGAATTGAAGGCCCGTCACAACGCTACCATCCAAACCAAGCAAGGAGTTGATGTAGCAGGTTTCAAAGTAACCGGTACCATCAAGCGCAGCGACTTCGGTGTGGGTAAAGATTTCCCTACGGCTGTGGCGAGTGATGAGATGCAGGTGAATGCGGATATCGAGATCTCTAAGAAATGACAATTGACTAGTGACTAGTGACTAATGACTAATGACTAATGAATTGTGCCATGTGCGTTTTTAATTAGTCATTAGTACCTAGTCATTAGTCATTATTTTTGTTCCATGGAAATGACTACCACACTCAAAAACACCGCTCTGACCAATGTTCACGAGCGACTCGGCGCCAAAATGGTTCCGTTTGCGGGCTACAATATGCCTGTGCAATACTCAGGCCTGATTGAAGAACACAACACCGTGCGAAACGCCGTTGGAGTGTTTGATGTAAGTCACATGGGTGAGTTTTGGGTGAGTGGTCCGGGCGCGTTGGATTTGATTCAGCGTGTGACGACCAACGACGCCTCGAAGTTGGTAGATGGCAAAGTGCAGTATTCGTGCATGCCGAACGGCAAAGGCGGTATTGTAGACGATTTGCTCGTGTATCGATTCAGCGAGGAGTTGTACATGTTGGTGGTGAATGCCTCTAACATCGACAAGGACTGGGCATGGATCTCGAGCCACAACTCATTCGGAGCAACACTCGAGAACCACAGCGAAGGAACATCATTGCTCGCGGTGCAAGGCCCGAAGGCGCTGGAAGCCATGCAAAAGTTGACAGCCATGTCGCTTATCGGTATGGAATATTATACGGTGCAGCGTGGCACGTTCGCCGGTTGCGAAAACATCATTGTCTCTACCACGGGTTACACCGGTGCAGGCGGATGTGAAATCTACTTCCCAAATGCGATAGCTGAGAAAATGTGGGATGCCGTGATGGAAGCCGGTGCCGAGTTTGGCATCAAGCCTATCGGTTTGGGCGCTCGTGATACACTTCGTCTGGAAATGGGCTTCTGCTTGTACGGCAACGACATCGACGATACAACATCGCCGATTGAAGCAGGACTGGGTTGGATCACCAAGTTCACCAAAGACTTCATCGATAGTGAACTATTCAAATCGCACAAAGAGCAAGGCACAGCGCGCAAGCTCGTAGGCTTCGAGTTGATCGACCGCGGTATTCCGCGTCACGGCTACGAAGTGGTCGACGCCGACATGAACGTGATCGGTGTTGTGACCAGCGGCACACAAAGCCCTACGCTCAATAAACCCATCGGAATGGCCTATGTGCCCACTGCGCAAAGCAAGCCCGGCTCGGAGATTCTCGTGAACATCCGCGGCAAGGCCATCAAAGGCGTGGTGACGAAGATGCCGTTTGTACAGGGGTAATTGTTCAATGAAATAGAAATGAAAAGGCCGACGATGAGTTGGCCTTTTTTCATCTTGAAATTAATTCCCTTTAGTTTAGATTATTCATTACTCATCGCACTCGGCAGCATCTGCAAAAACGGAGTAGCCTGCTCATACGTTAATTGATCATAGAAGAGACCTACCCGAGCAAGGTTGCTGTAATAGGAAGCAAGGTTGGTATAGTAGTAATGTTCACTGCCTATCGACCATGCACTAGCGAATCATTCCCGCAGCTACAGTTTCGTTGGTGAATTCATCAATTAATATGAAGCTTCCCGTGGAGCGATTCGCCTCATACGTATCGGCAAAAACGGGCTGAGCTAAGCGTAAGCGAACACCGGCGATATCATTCATAAACACATCTTGAAATTCTTTAGTAAGCCGTTGACCGGTGTTTACATCCAACCGATAATCAAAAGAAGATGCAATGCACTTCAACGATACAGACGTATGACGGAAAATAAACTTCGAACCAACCGTTGCCGGCTTCGTGCTCAACCAACAAATTTCTGCTTGCAATTCCCTTACGCCCTCCGGCACATTATCAGCGGGCACTATCAAATCTCCACGGCTCACATCAATTTCATCCGCCAGCTCCACGGAAACAGATTCTCCGGGAAAAGCGATGCGCTGCTCGGAAAATCCGGAATTGATTCGAAGAATCGTAGAATGTAATTCTGATGGCAGGACAACAACAGACTGACCAACTTCTAATGGACCGCCTGTTAGCCGTCCTGCATAATGCCTATGATCCTCCAAATCGTTGGGCCTTGGACGAATAACAGCCTGAACGGAGAATCGCGCAGGGCTATTTTCTTCAATTTTTACTTCCAATTCGTGTAGAGCATCGAGAACTGTTTTACCCGTATACCATTTCATCTGACTTGACGCATCGACTACATTGTCTCCATCCAATGCTGAAATAGGAATGCATTGAATGCTTTCGAATTCCAACTCGCTGATTGCACTCAGCATGTCGCGGCTTATTGTTTCGTAGACCTCTTGGGAAAAACTGACAAGATCCATTTTATTGACGCACAAAATAAGATGCGGTACGCGCAGCAGTGCTGCAATTATGGTGTGCACTCGCGATTGTTCCTGCACTCCCTTGCGAGCATCAATCAACACTATCGTTGCATCAGCCGTGGAAGCCCCTGTAACCATATTGCGAGTGTACTGGACGTGCCCGGGAGTATCGGCAATGATGAACTTTCGCTTCGGGGTTGAAAAATAACGGTATGCAACATCGATCGTAATTCCCTGCTCCCTTTCTGCACGTAAGCCATCCGTTGCAAGAGAGAGGTCCACAAAATTCAACCCCTTCTTCAGACTTGACAGGCGCAGCGACTCCATTTGATCATCGAATAGCGACTTGCTGTCGAACAACAATCTTCCAATAAGCGTACTCTTGCCATCATCCACGCTGCCGGCAGTGGCAAAGCGTAACATTTTACGTTGTTGATTTTCCATAGTATGACAGTGTCAAAGACCGAAAGTAGTCGAAAAGCGAGCATCTCAAATGCTCAAATCCTGTTATAGCAAAATCATACTATTATATCCGCTATCATTAAGACTAGGATAGAAATTCAATTCAGAGAAGCGATTTGAGATGCTATGTCGGAAGAAATGCTCCGCGATGAGTCATTTTAAAATCGCAAATAATTGCTATTGCAGGAGAAAAAAAGTTGTTTGTATGTTTACGCCATGCTTTACTTTTCGCACAGACGGCATCTAATCAAGGCGATATCCTGGCGCATTACAGGATCGGTAGATACGATGATTTGGGCTTGGGTGCTATCTGGTGAATGGACGTTCGGCATTGCAATCGGCAGTTTGGAAATGCTTACCAAGATTGTATTGTATTATTTGCATGATCGTATTTGGCATCGGACTGAATCATCGCATCGTTGGAATAGTTATAAGACGCATCTATTCAAAACCATCACTTGGCGTTTTTTAGGTACAATCGATACCGTTGCGCTTAGCTGGTTAGTTAGTGGAAGTTTGCATTTGGGACTGCAGTTGGGAGGAATAGAAATTATTACCAAAATGTTGCTCTACTATATGCATGAGCGTATTTGGTTTCGTATTAAATGGAAAAAAGCCGTGGAGTCGGCCAATGTATAACTCATGTCTAACTTAAAGGAGCACGCCTTTCATACATCCGTTGCGGATCGATCTTCCATAAAGGGGCATCCACCATTGCTCGTATGGTTTACCGGACTTTCGGGAAGCGGGAAAAGCACCTTGGCAGATGCATTGGAAAAGTATTTAGTTGCAAATGGTATTCACGCTTATCACCTCGATGGTGATGCCATTCGCTCTGGTATCAATGCCGATTTGAGCTTCTTACCCGCGGACAGGGATGAGAATTTGCGCAGGGTAGGTGAGTTGGCTGCATTGATGTTGGATGCCGGCCTGGTTGTAATTGCCGCCTTCGTTTCACCGCTACGTAAACACCGTGATGCCATTCGAGATCGAGTTGGTAGTCAGCGAATGGTTGAGGTGTATGTGAATACTCCTATAGAGGTGTGTGAAACGCGCGATATAAAGGGTTTTTACAAAAAAGCACGCAATGGAGAAATCAAAGACTTTACAGGTGTTTCTGCACCCTATGAAGAGCCATTGAATGCTGAATTGACTATAGACACAGCACAGCTTAGCGTAGAGAAAGCAATTGAATTGCTTATTTTTGAATTGAAGAAAAAAGGGTTATCCATTAACGAGAAGAATAATGAATCATTTGGATGAATTGGAGGCGGAGGCCATATTCGTTTTGCGTGAAGTATTCGCTCAGTTTGAGCACCCTGTAATTTTATTTTCCGGAGGCAAGGACTCCATCGTTGTGACTCATCTTGCACGCAAAGCATTTTATCCCGGCCGTATTCCATTTCCACTTTTGCATATCGATACCGGACATAATTTTCCGGAGACGATGGAATTTCGCGATCAGCTCGTTCAAGATTTGCAGTTGGAATTACTAGTTGGCTCTGTACAAAATTCAATTGATTGCGGCAGAGTGAAAGAGGAACGTGGTCACAGAGCATCGCGTAATGTTCTTCAAACAACGACCTTGCTCGATACTATTCAAGAGCATAAAATTGATTGCGCCATTGGCGGCGGGCGACGCGATGAAGAAAAGGCCAGAGCCAAGGAGCGTTTTTTCTCACATCGCGATGAATTTGGTCAGTGGGATCCCAAACACCAGCGTGCCGAGCTGTGGAACTTGTTCAATGGTCGTCATTTTGAAGATGAGCATTTTCGAGTGTTTCCGATTTCAAACTGGACTGAGTTGGATGTTTGGCAGTATATACGTCGTGAAAATATTGCCATTCCTTCACTGTATTTCGCTCATGATAGAGAAGTCATTTACCGAGACCATAGTTGGATACCCATGTCGGCGTTCATTCAATTGGATGAACACGAAAAACCCGTTATGAAACACATTCGTTTTCGAACATTAGGCGATATAACTATTACGGGGGGCATCGAGTCCAATGCGGATACCCTTGATGCCATTGTGGACGAAATCAGCACCATGCGCACCACCGAAAGAGGCAATAGGGCCGATGATAAGCGAAGCGAAACTTCCATGGAAGATCGCAAACGTGAAGGATATTTTTAGTCTTGGGCTTGCAATATGCGCCGCAAATAATCGAGCTGTCCGCGGTGTCGTGCAAAGTGAGACACCAACTGAACCAAGAAATATCCCACCGACCGGCCTTTATGATGGGGAGGAGTATCGCGCATTTCAAGTGCAAGTTCTTCTTGCGATAGCTTCTTCAATGTTTGTTGAATGGAGTGTGAAGTCTTTTCAATCTCGGCAATCAACTCCTCTTTGGAAAGATCGATGCGGCTGAACTCTGCTTCTCGATTGCGCACGTAGCCTGAATTGCCAAGTACACTTCCAATAAAATGCTGCAGATTTCCGCACAAATGATAGGCGAGTGTGCCCACGGAATTTGTGATGCCTGGCAAAGGCTTCCACAATTGCTGCTCGGGAGTCATTCGGATTTCTTCAGCCATGGCGGCTAAATCACGAGTGAAAATATCGGTAAGATCGGTGGGAAGAAAATGTTCGGGCATTACTCTGCGGTTAAAGTGGGACGCTGTATGTCTTGAATAACCGGTTGTGCAGTATCACCTCCCGGCCAGACGGTATCTGTCTTTGCATCGATTTTGTTTATGGCTTCCGATGAAAGCTTCTCTTTCCAGTCGTCAGTTTTTCCCGCCCGGAAAAATGTGTTGGGATTGAAATGAAAACTACGAGGGTTTTCCGTGATTTCTTTTTTCATCGTATTAAACTCCGTAGCCTCCGCTATTTTCATCAAGGTGGCATCATCGAAATTGGCATCAGGTAGCAAAAAACTACCGAGTGCCTTGGCACAGTCGTATTTATTCAATACGAGTTCTTCAAAGCGAAATGCGAGAATTTGGTCGTAAGCTATTTTTCCATGGCAGCGTGAAAGCCAACCCAGGGTTTGGCCGTGGTAATCGCCAAAGTAGAGTCCGCCACCAACGAACAGATCTACAAAGGTCTCCATGTCTAGATTTGGGTCAACCTGCAATAGTGGGTGATTCTTATAGAAGAAGAACTGCGAAACAGCAGCACCTTTCGGATCGCGAAAAACAAATACGAATTTCGATTTCGGGTGTATGGTTCGGAAGGGCAGGTCTTCAGCTGAGCAGTGGGTATACCATACCCGCGGTTGTCCTTTCGTTACCGATAAAAAAGACTCAAAATCTTCCACGCCCCATTGCGATACCATCACTTCCGGCCAGGGCAGAGCAGCGTGACCAATGTCGCCGTTGGCCATGGGGTGGCTCGAGGGAAGTTGGATTTTACTCAACAGTGTTTCTACTACATATTTTTCGAGCAGGTGGGTTCCCACCTTCTGATGCGAGCAAACGAAAATGTCGTGCTCGTCGGTATCCCAATTCTCTTGCAGATACCGAATGGCGGCAGGATCAATGAATGGCGGGTAGATGCGTCCCTCCCATTCCTTGTGCAAGAAACCGTGGGAGTTGAGTGCAGGTGCCGGTTGCAGCACCTTGAACTTGTCGTGTGAGCTACTCATGAATTATAAATAGGCAACGAGCAAACCACATTCGGTTTGAAGGATGTAGTGATTGATGTTGTTCTGCACGAACCAATCCAAGAATGACTGGCATTCCGACTGACGATCCACGACGTTGTCGGCGAGAATAACGGTTCCGGCGCCAATGAGTTTTTGGTCGAGCAGTGCAATAAGCTGCTGATGGTAGTGGCTTTTTTGAGCGTCAAAAAACACCATGTCGTAGTGGCCTTTGAGCGTTGGCACAATATCCATGGCCTCACCCTGATGCACTTTCACACATACACCGCATGCATTGAAACGCTCCTGGCTGCTCGCTGCCACTTCTTCACTGAGTTCGATGGTGTCGATGGAATCGGTTGTATGATTCTTCAATCCGGCAGCCATGTAGAGAGTTGATAATCCATGACCGGTGCCAAACTCGAGTGTTCGCGTAGGGCTTACCGCAATGGTCAGGCAACGCATTAAGTCACCGGTGTCGCTTCGTATGGGATTGCGCCAACCGTAACGGCCTTCGCTGTTTGTGTAGCTTTCACCTTGCTTGCTATACGTTTCAAGCATTTTGATTTCGGCTTCAATTGTTGGGTTGGTCATAAAGTATAAGATTTAATGGATGATAAAATGAATGCCTTTTTCATCCTGTTTTTGGATTATTTCGGTTGGATTGATAGGTCGAATGTGCCACTTGGAAACGAGTTCTCCGTTCACCAAAACTTCTTGTTCAATGGTTTCGCTGGCGCATAGAAATGTTACGGATGCACATGGTGTTTCCAGGTCATTGTTCACAAAACGCCATCGATCGTGATTACCACTTGCTTGGTGATTGTACCGTAAAAGAATACTGTTAAGGTTCATTAGAAGAACGAATATAAGTAATATTCGATTGGTATTAGTTGTCGAGTATGAAAAATAACAGTACGAAATTCAGGGGGTACGATTACAGAATTGATGATTCCTTTTTAGGCCAATTTCGGAGGCAAAATAGGCGTGGTAGAATTCGGAAAAAGCTGCTTTTTTTGGGTATTCATTCGAAATATGCCTGATTCATGAATTAGAATAGACTTCAGATTGTGTGATTCTGATTTCAGTGATTAGTCAGTCGATAAATGAAATACCTCACTATTTCCTTTACCCGCAACACTATCGATGCGCACGGCACTCGTTCTAAACCTCGCTGCGAAAACGCGCACCATATCTTTTGGAGCTTCGGCAAGTAAGACGCGAAGTTGCGAATAGGGTAGGTATTCCAACTACCAAAACCCCGCACGTACAATTCATAAGCTTGCATGTCCACATCAGCCGGCGAATGCGCCGGGAAAACGAC